>JAJYNB010000294.1 GCA_021786555.1 Bacillota bacterium
GGTCAAAGGCATCCAAAAGGCCGCTTAAGGCCTGCAGGGTAAGAGAGGCAGTGATGTCTGCTCCTTTAGCCAGATTTTCCGCATCCCATACCGCCAGGGCCGCAACAGCCGTCATTACCTGGGTACCGTTGATGAGGGCCAGCCCCTCCTTACTCTCCAGTACCACCGGCTTAATGCCGGCCAAGTCCAAGGCCCTGGCGCCGCCAATGCGCTGGCCCTGCAGAAAAGCCTCTCCGTGACCCATTAACACCAGGGCCATATGGGCCAGGGGTGCCAAATCACCGCTTGCCCCCAGGGAACCCTTTTCCGGTATAACCGGAACAATTCCAGCATTCAAAACCTGGACCAGGGTTGCCAGAGTAGACAGCCTGATGCCGGAATAGCCTTTAGCCAAAGCATTGGCCCTGAGCAGCATCACAGCCCTGACCACTTCCGCCGGCAGAGGGTCACCTACCCCAGTGGCGTGGCTCATAATCAAATTTCGCTGTAACTGTTGGACCTCGTCCTGGGAAATAACCACATCGCTGAATTTTCCAAAACCTGTAGTAATGCCGTAGACCACCTTGTTCCGGCTGTTCAAGCTCTCCACATAATCCCGTGCGAGCTGCACCTTTTCCTGGGCCGCAGCCCCCAAACCCACCCGGTGTCCATGCCGGGCTACCGCCACGATCTGCTGCAGGGTCAAGGACTCGCCATCGATAAAGATTACAGGTTTTCTGGCTAGAAGCAGACTCATGAAAAGCGCCTCCCTGTCCTCACTGGCGGCAAACAAAAAAAGGAATAAGCCATAACCCTGTTACAGCCTAGCCCTCTCACACCTCGCAACTTTGAGCCCTTTTTATTTTGTTGCCTTAAAACTCCGGTTATACATTTGTATGCGCTTAAACTCTTTGCGACTACAGGTGGTTTACCCCCAAGCCGCATACCTCGTGCTCATGGCCCCTTCTGGGGGCGCCAATCATACCGTACATGGCTACTGCGAGCCAAGGTCCTTCCGCGTCTCCCCTGATACGCGCTCCCTTGACCACGGCGAACCTCAGTCCCAAGGTGCGCAGGATGCCGCCAAGTTCCAAGTGACCCCTGCCCATCCCCTGCAAGGCATCAAGGGTGGCGTGGTACAGAGCGTGCTCGGCGCGATAACCTTCGTCAATCAGTCCTTCTCGTTTGGCGGCAGTTTCCACAGCAGCGATAATCTTTTGTACATCCATGGAACCGGCTTTTCCCGTCACCACCGCAAAGCCATGGTCCCGGGCCCTGGCGGCTAAGGTCTCTCCTTCTGCCCCTACAGCCATGGCAATCTGCAAGGCAACCCGCCCCGGAGAAGAAAATTGCCCCATAAACCCTCCTAAAACAACAAACAGGCTGAACAACCAACAGCAGCTAAAACCCGCAACGGGTCGCTGTCAATTCCGCAACCCTGCAGGCCTGCGCCCCACGGCCTGTCCCATTAATACGCGGTCGCCTGGCCGCACCTCCAACTCAATGGGAGTTTCGCACAACAGGATCACAGTCGACCCGAACTCAAAGCGGCCGATTTCATCACCCTTTGCCAGCAAGGGGCCCTGCCGGTAGATTATTTTCTCCAGTTTTCCCCGCGGCTGGCCGGTAGTGACAGCGCCATAGTTGACCTTGACACTGCCGACAATGATAGCTCCTACCTTTACCAGGGCAAGCAGTCCGGCACCGGTGTCCAGGTAAGTGACCAGCCGCTCGTTCCGGGCAAAGAGCCCCTTCACAGCACGCACTCCAAAGGGGTTGACCGGGAAAAGGGTTCCCGGAACATAAGTTGCCCCCACTACCCGGGCCTGAACCGGCGTATGGATCCGGTGATAATCCCGGGGGCTCAAATAAATTGTCAGGTAGGTCCCGGTTCGGAAACGTTCCGCCATTTCCAGGTCCTGGCCCAGCAGTTCCAACACGCTGTAACTGGTGCCCTTAGCTTGAATCAGCAAGCCGTCCTGAATTTGACCTGCCTGGGACACAACCCCATCCACCGGACTCACAAATACATCTTCACCGTCAGTCACGGGGCGCAAGCCGGGCCGCAGCTTGCGCACAAAAAAAGATGTCAGACTGGGGTATGCCCTTAGGTCTAGTTCGGCCTGGCCCTGGTCAATCTCATAACGCCTGGCAAAGGCGGAAACCAGCGGTTTGCTTAAAGGACTGCGGGCAAACCCGCCAATCAGTCTGGAAACAGTCTTCTTGGGTAGAAGCTTTAGCAGCAAAAGCTGAAGGCCGTCACGCAACATAAATTCCTCACAATCCAAAATAGCGGGCGTAGAGGGATTTTGCCACTCCCTCGTTGTTAGTGCCTTTGATAATGGCCCGGCCCTCTTTAAACAGCACAAGCTCGTAGTTCTCCACACTTAATCGCAGCAGAAAAGAATTCACCTGAACCTTTCCCACAGCTTGGAGACGCTGGCTGATACCAGCGAGGTCCAGACTGAGATTGTTTTCAGAAGGTACCACCTGGACCGCGTCCCGGCCGCACAGGTAAGCGGTCATAGCCCCTCCTGTGCTCTGGAGAAACTCATATTCCCCTTTGCCGCAACAAGGGCAGTCATTCAGTTTGGCCCCCGTCAAATCAAAATTGTCAAAACGGTTGTCCCACAGGTCAAAAGAAACTAAGCCGGAACTAACCTTGTCCCTGGCCCCAACCAGGATTTTGAGCGCTTCCGCGCTTTGCAGACCAGCTACTAAGCCACTGGCAGGATTTATTATCCCCGCTGTTTCACAAGTCGGCGCCAGCCCGGGCGCGGGGGGGGAATCGAACAAGCAGCGCAGGCAGCCGGTCTCACCTGGGACAAAAACCGCCACCATACCGGAGGAGCTGACGGCACCGCCGTAAATCCAGGGGATACCCAGTTTCCAGCAGGCATCATTGATGATAAACCGGGTTTCAAAGTTGTCTGTGCCGTCCACCACCAAGTCAATCCCGCTCAGGTGGAAAATAATATTGCTGGCGTTCAAATCACCGATAACAGCCTCACACTGCACATCACTGTTGATTCTGGCCAGTTTTTCCGCTGCTGCAGCTGCTTTGGGCAGCGTGCTGCCGGCATCCGCCTCGTCAAACAGGCTTTGCCGCTGCAAATTGCTCAACTCGACAAAGTCCCTGTCAATAATCTTAATATATCCCACTCCGGCCCGGGCCAGATTGTTGGCTGAAACCGTGCCCAAGGCACCCGCTCCCACAATAACCACCCGGGCCTGGCGCAGTTTCTCTTGCCCGGCGGGCCCGATACCTTCAAACAGAATCTGCCGGGAATAACGGTTCATGCTTCAACCTCCATGATTTTGCTGGTTCAATTTTACGTGTTTCTTCGCCTGTCTTCAAGACCCGTTCGGAAAAGGTGGGGGACGGTAAGAAAAAAGTTTAGTTTTCTCTTTTTTATTACAAAATTTTCAAGGACAAAATGCTAGAATACACTCGCGAGAAGATATAAGTCCGGCTGGTTCTACCGCCCGGAGCGGAGTGAATTGTCACATGGTTTCCATTGTCAAAAAGTATAACTATCTCATCATTATCCTTTCCTTTGCCTTATCTCTCAGCCTGGATTACTTGCACCAGGGAAGGCAATCCGAAGTATACACGCTGCCCGTTCTCATCTCAGCCATAACCCTGCCGCTTATCCCCTCTATGGTACTGGCTATTTTAACCGGGTTGTTTAGTTTGGCTTTTTTGCCCCACGAACCGAGGCTGGCCTTTTACGTGGTGGCCTTCTCCCGTATCGTGTTTTTCCTGCTGACTGATATCCTGGCCTTTCTGCTCGTTAAACGGCAAACCTTTAACAAAGACAGCCTCATCCGCGAGCTTGCTGCCAATCTGGATGTCAACAAGACCCTGCAGAACCTGATTCTGAATGACGCTAATACAGCCCTGGAAGTAATCGACCGGACCGAAAGGGTTATAAACTGGAACACCAAAGCTGCTGAGCTCACAGGCCGTGACGACGCAATCGGTAAATCCCACACTGAATTATTCCCAGACCCCATGGAAACAGGCCAACACAAGATACTCGAGACCCTGCACTCCGGCAAGGAATATCTGGACCAGGAGATAACCCTGCATTTTCAGGCAAAGGAACAACTTACCGCCCTGATCAACACTTATGCCCTCAGGGACGAGTCAGGGACCATAATCGGGGCCCTGGCCATTTATCGCGACATCACCGAACGCAAAATTTTGGAACGGCAGATTCAGCAAGCGGAAAAATTCGCCGCCCTGGGTCAAATGGCAGCAGGCTTGGCCCATGAAATCCGCAACCCCCTGACCACAGTCAAGGGGTTTCTTCAGTTGATTTCTCCTTCCAACCCCACATACTCGGAATACCGTTCCCTGATGCTGGACGAAGTTGACAGAACGGACAAACTTATCAGCGACTTTATCCTTCTGGCCAATCCTTCCGCGCCCCTCTTTAAGGCTGCCAGTCCCCATTTATTGATTGCGACTGTGCTTGATTCACTTCAGGACAGGGCCCGGAACCAACGAATTACCCTGGACTACCACGTTCCTCACCTGCCACCGGCCCTCCTGGACGAGGAACAATTTAAACATTTGCTGGTCTGCCTGACAGACAACGCCATGGAGGCTATGCCCAGGGGCGGAAGCTTGGGGATAAGCGCCAAAATCCACCTGGATACGTTGCAGGTACAAGTTTGGGATACTGGGAACGGCATCCCGGCCAACATCATAGACAAGATTTTCGACCCCTTTTTTACTACCAAGGAGAACGGGTCAGGTTTGGGCCTGGCCATCAGCTATCACATCGTCAAAAACCACCGGGGCAGTATCAAAGTCCGCTCCCACCCTAATTCCGGCTCAACCTTTACCGTTATTATTCCCACCTCGATTGCCCTGGGAGAGCATTGAAAAAATCATCAAGCGGCGATTTCCCTGCCGTCAGCCCGTTGCCTCAGGTTTGCGGCCACAGGCTTTTTTTTGCCCACCCGCAGGTCAAACGTCACTGCAAGCCATGCGTAAAACCCCACCAAGCCAGACTGCACAGGAGGGCAAGAGCAGCCAGCTTTGTGTACCAAGCTGGCTCATCATCCGGGAGGCCAACGCCGGCTGAAGCTAAAAAGCCGCCTATCAGGCCGCCGAAATGGGCCCAGTTATCCACCGAAGGGTTGATCAGTCCGAACACAACGTTGAACACCAGGAGTATCAGCATATCCCTGCCAAGCCTCCTGCCTGCCCTCGGCCTGCGCAGCCAGAAATAGAGATAAGCCCCAATCAGGCCAAACAAGGCGCCGGAAGCGCCCACAGACATTCCCGGAGTGAAAGCATAACTTGAGATGCTGCCCAAAATACCGGCAGCAAGATAGATTGCCAGATAGCGCCTGTGCCCGTACAGAGCCTCCATGCCCGGCCCCAGGTTGTATAAAAAAAGCATGTTAAAGGCCAGGTGCAAAAAACCAAAATGCAGGAAAACAGAGGTCAGGAGGCGCCAGTACTGCCCGGCCCCTATCAAACTATTTACCTTGGCCCCGAACCTAATCAGCATCTGGTCGTCGGTAGAAAAGCCTGTTAGAACCGCCAGAGCCAGACAAACCCCAATTAACCCAAAGGTAACCCAGGGGCGGCCGGGCTGCAACCGTACTTCTTCCCGACTTAGGTCAGCCCTGGTTTCTGCCTTAAGCTCCCCGCTTGCCACGTTTCTTAACGGCGAATCCCCGCCCAGCAGGCCGAAATTACTGCGGGGCAGGCCGTGGTGAACAAAAGTCTTCTTGGCAGCCAAATCCACTGCCCAAGGCAGCAGGTAGCAGCGGGATATTGCGGAAACCTGTTTGGCCTTGGTCAGGACTTTGACCTCTTCTTCTTTCATTGGCCCGGGAAACACAAAAACCGTAACCTGGTAAGCAAACTGCAGGCCCCTGTCTGTTCTGAGCGACGCCAGGCTGCGGAATTCACCGTCTAAACCGGCCAACATCTCCTGTTCATCCCGGCCCCCTGCATCAACCAGCTTAACCAGCACCAACGAGCCGCTTTGCAGTGAATAGTGGTATTGACCGGGTAATACGAGCTCGTCCCCCAGGGCCAGGCGGTTTCCCGGAAAACGTTCATACCCCTTCGCACCGCTCAGCCAGCTGCCGACTTTTTCAATATATTCTGGTCCATCCATAACTACACCTCTGGTTGACAGCCATCTGCCAGCATTAACATAACACCATGCTACCCCGAAAATCGAGGTCCGATGTCCGAAGTCCGAGGTCCGAGTACAAGCCTAATTCCGGGCCTTCAAGGACTTTAGGGAGTATTTTCATTCGCTGTTGGTACGAAGCAAGCATGTGGGTCTACCCTAAGTATTATACTCCTTTGTCGAGCCTGAGGGCCAGACTGTAAGCCAGGGCGTTTCTATGCCGAGCTTCGTCAGGTGCTTTAGTCCAAGAGTTTCAATGCACAGGCACCGTTCTCCTGCCAATCATCTTTCAGCACCAGTGATTTTATCCTATGCTGCGGTTCGATGAGGGAGCGCAATACTTCAACTTCCGGATGCAGCCGGCTGTGGGGGCATATCAGCCAGGCTTCCGGTTCTGCCAGGAATTCGCCCGCAAAATATGCTTGTTTGATACCTGTAAACTGTGTCCTGGCCCAAATCAGCTGCTCCAGGCAGTGTACCAGCCCTAGCAAGTCCCTCTGCGGGTGGATAGTTCCTACCAGCAAAGTTCCTTCCAGTGTCCGGCCTACCAAGTCGACACAAAGTGAAGTTTCTCCTTTGCAGCCCGCCTCGAGTTGAAAATAGGCCCGTTCTTCCAGGCCGAAAACAGAAATGCTCTTTCTGATGACGTTTTCCAAGCGCTGCTTTTCCGGGCACACCCGGGCAAACAGCTCCTGGTCTGTCCGCAACTGCTCCAGCCTCTGTTCACAGGCGCTGACAAAGTCTGCGTTAAGCTCACCCTGAGCATTAAACCAGCCTTCCCTCTCCTCCCTTGCGCCCAGACAACCGGAGATTTCTCTCGGATAGCGGGTAATCAGTGCAATTCTAAGGCGGTTTTCTTTCTTGCTGATCCGCACTATTTCCTGGCCCCTAAATTTAATGCTAACCCAATTATCTAAAATACACACAGTAACTTCCCGGTCCTGGTAACTCCTGAAATGATTTAGGGCAGACAGGAACCAGCCTTTCTCCACCGGGTTAAACTTGCGCTCCCAGAAGGCTTGTTCCAGCGGCAGAGGGACGGTATAACGGGGGGCGGGCAATTTGGTTTCCCTGGCGGCCACCACCAGTTGAGTCTCCAGTTTGGGAGTATAGTAGACCAGGCGGACTTCAATCTGAGGTCCGAACATTTGTACCAGGTACCTGAAACGGGAATCGAACCCTTTTTCCACTAAATACAGTACGGTTTTTTGCCCGTTGGCAACTTTGTTGGCCCATTGAAGCCCTGCCAGCAACAGCAGGTCATGCCCCAATTCTTTTTGCAGCGGACACACTACCGCCACCCGGTGATAGGTAGACCCGCCGTGAAAATAAGCCAGCTTAGCCGGGAGCTTTAGAGTCTTCGTTTTTGTTGAGTCAAGCCTTGCCAGCTGTTTAGAAGCGAAAACTGCCGAATTGCCGGTTATAGCATCCAGGGCTGTATCAATCTGCAAGGATAATCACCCCTCTTTTACCATATAATCCGGCTGGGATAGAAAAATGCCAGGATTTTAAACGTGCCTGCGTAAAAAAATAAGCCGCGACACGCGCGGCTTAAGTGTGGCCCCAAACCTCCAGGTTGATTTTCCAGAGTTTTCGTCCCTTGATTTTTTTGGTTAAATCACCCCTGGCCTCCAAATCCTCCAAAGCGGAACTTACTACAGTTAACGGGTGGTTCAGTGCACCGCAATTATATCCGTTTTGCCTGACCCATTCCATAGTCACAGCCTGAAAATACTCCGGGTACTCAGCTGAGAACTCAGCCAGAACCTGCTCCGTACTGCGCACAATCCCGTCAGCCAGTATTTCCAGCAGGGCTGCGTGAATTAACGGCTTATCAATATTAACCATCTCCTGTAATCTTTTTCTCCCCCCGTAATCCTGCCTAAAGTACCAAGCAGCATCCTTTTGTTTACAAAGTATTTAGAAACTGATTATACTCAATTTACTAATTCGCTTTAGATTAATGGTAGAAACTGTGTACAACGCCATGGAAGAAGGGGGTGACAGATTTCGACAAAATTCTTTACAATCAAGCCTGGTAGGCTTATACTTGAGGCAAAAATTCCAAAAAGGAGGAAAACCATTGAAGCGCATTCTGGTTGTTGTAATTGTGCTTGCGGCCTTGGGTACATACGGCTGCGGCAGAAACTCAATAAATAGAAACGGAGTTCCGGCCCAACCGGCCCCCG
>JAJYNB010000249.1 GCA_021786555.1 Bacillota bacterium
ATGTCATCGATCTTGGTGTCGACGTATCGGCAGACAGGTTCATCGCAGCGATTAAAGAAACCAGTGCGCCTCTCGTGGGGATGAGCGTGCTGTTAACCTTCAACACTATCGCAGATTCAGGGTAACCAGTTCCTGCTGGCAAACAAGTCCCGACTTTTCATACACGGCCATAGCGGGTTTGTTTTCCCGGACAGCAAAGAGGACCATATTCCTGCCCCGGTTATCCTCGAGGACACTCTGTAAAAACTTTGTCCCTATACCCTGGTTCCGCCAACCAGGCAAAGTGTAAAAGCTGCTTATTAGCGCCATCGTGTCGGACACTTTTTCCAGATACATCACACTGACAGGAATTTCACCCTGGTAAGCCACCAGGCCGTCCTTGTCCCCAGGCCGCACCTGGTCCAAAACCTTCTCATATTTTTCTCTGAAAAGGTGGGAAATCCTGTCCCACTCAGCCAAATCCGGCTTGGCGTAGGAAATACGCCCTGAACCGCCGCTGTGTGGGGTTTTCCAGACCACATAGTCGCGCCAGGCATATTGGCTTGCCGCCCTCAGATCCATAAGGATAGCGCCTGCCAGCTGCGGTTCCAGGTCGTAGAAACTATACGCACCGCTCCATCGGGCAAACCACTTCCTGCAGACTTGGCGGTCCCCCCGCAGGGTGGCGATTTTTTCACCTTCCCACACGGCAGCCAGGGCCAGGACACCTCCCCTGCTGTCAAATTCCGCCTCCAGCCGGAAGGGCTCAGGACCATAGTTCAGTGCCCGGATGATATAGGCGTTGGCCTCCCTGTTACCGTAAAGGTACTCCCGGATTCTATCCACATTCCCCACCATCCTCACCCGGGCTTTAGCCATTGCGAAAGTGAGTCAACGGAGAACCGTCCCCAAGTGACTCAAGCTTGCTGGGTGCCTGTTAAGGCACCCAGCTCATGGTCAAGAGGTCTTTTTCCAGCGCACGTTAGGTTTGCGGGCTGCGGCGGCCTCATCCAGGCGGGATACTACCGTGGTATGGGGCGCGTCCATGACCTGCTGCGGATTTTCCTTTATCTCGCCCGCAATCTCAATCAGAGCCTGGGCGAATTGGTCCAGGGTCTCCTTGCTCTCGCTCTCCGTAGGTTCGATCATCATGGCTTCCTCCACGATAAGCGGGAAGTAAATGGTGGGTGGGTGATAACCGAAGTCCAGCAGGCGCTTGGCAATGTCCAGGGTGTGTACCCTCTGCTCTTTGAAGTTCTTTGGAGTGATAATGAATTCATGTTTGCAGTAACGGTCAAAGGGCAGATAATAGTGTTCCCGGAGAACCGCCATCAGGTAATTGGCGTTAAGGACAGCGTTCTCACTGACCTCCTTCAGCCCCTCCCCGCCGATGGCGCGGATATAGGTGTAGGCTTTAACCGCCACGCCGAAGTTGCCGTAGAAAGAGCGCACTTTACCGATGGAATGGGGTTTGTCAAATTCGAGGAAGAACTCCCCGGCATAGTTCTTCTCCACTGTGGGCCTGGGAAGGTATGGAGCCAGGAATTCCTTCACTCCCACCGGGCCGCTGCCGGGTCCGCCGCCGCCATGGGGAGTGGAGAAGGTCTTATGCAGGTTCAGGTGGACCACATCAAAGCCCATATCCCCCGGGCGGGCAATGCCCATAATAGCGTTTGCATTGGCCCCGTCGTAATAGACCAGGCCGCCGGCAGCGTGGATTATATCAGCAATCTCCTTGATGTTCTCATCGAAGAGGCCCAAAGTATTGGGGTTAGTCAGCATCAGTGCCGCTGTTTCCTCGTTGGCTGCAGCTTTCAGCGCCTCCAGGTCTACCCCGCCCCGTTCGTTGGACTTGACCTGGACGGTTTCAAAACCGCATAGGGCCGCTGTGGCGGGATTGGTACCGTGGGCCGAATCGGGCACGATCACCTTCGTCCGCTTCTTATCCCCCCTGTGGGCATGATAAGCCTTGACAATCAAAATCCCGGTCATCTCGCCGTGGGCCCCGGCCGCTGGCTGGAGAGTAATCCGGTCCATGCCGGTAATTTCCGCCAAGTACCTTTGCAGCTCATACATCAGTTCCAGCGAACCCTGGGAGAGTTCCTCAGGCTGGTAGGGGTGGGAGGAGGCAAACCCCGGCAGACGGGCCATGTCCTCATTCACCTTGGGGTTGTACTTCATGGTGCAGGAGCCCAACGGGTAAAAGCCCGTGTCCACCCCGTGGTTAAGGTTGGAAAGCCTGGTGTAGTGGCGTACGATGTCCCCTTCCGCGACCTGCGGCAATTCCGGCGCTGCCTGCCTCACCATGCCTTCAGGGACAAGGTCCGATACCTCCAGAGCGGGTACATCCAGTTCCGGCAGGTCCATGCCGGCCCGGCCGGGGGCGCTTAGTTCAAAAATCGTCGGTTCCGGTCCTCTCATCTCAACCCCTCCAGTCTCGATACCAAGCGGTCAATATCTGACTTGCTCTTGGTTTCCGTTACACAGAAGAGCATGTGGTTCTGCAGTTCCGGGAAGAACCTGCCCAGGTCGAGTCCGCCCAGGATTCTGTCCTTCAAGAGCTCAGCGTTGACCTTGGCCGGCTCCAGGGAGGTTTTGATGACAAATTCATTAAAGTAGGGCACGGGGAAAGCCAGTTGGAAGCCGGGCAGAGCCGCAATCCGCTCAGCGGCGTAGTGGGCCTTCTGAAGATTGAGGCGGGAAAGCTTGCCGATTCCCTCTTTGCCCAGGGCGCTTAAGTGCATGGTAAAAGCCATGGCGCACAAAGCTTCGTTGGAGCAGATGTTGGAAGTGGCCTTTTCGCGCCGGATGTGTTGCTCGCGGGCCTGCAGGGTAAGCACGAAGGCCCGCTTGCCGTTACGGTCCAGGGTGGACCCCACGATGCGGCCCGGCATGCGGCGCATATACTTTTCTTTGCAGGCCATGAAGCCGAGATAAGGCCCGCCGAAGCTTACCGGGTTGCCGAAGGGCTGGCCCTCTCCCACCACGATGTCGGCGCCGTAATCGCCCGGCGCCTTCAACAGGCCGAGGGACACGGGGTTGACAGAAACTACAAATAACGCGCCGGCAGCGTGGGCCAGTCTGGCCAGACTGGCCCCGTCTTCGATAGAGCCGAAAAAGTTCGGGTTTTGTACCAGTACTGCGGCGGTTTTACTGCTAATCAGCTTTTCCAGGGTAGTCAGGTCAGTGACCCCGTTGGCATAGGGAATTTCCAGAATCTCCACATTCCTGCCGTAGAGGTAGGTGCGGATAACCTCCCGGTGTTCCGGGTGAATGGTCTGAGAAACTATGACCTGGTTGCGCCGGGTGCTGTCACAGGCCATCAGACCCGCTTCCGCCAGGGCGGAAGCTCCGTCATACATGGAAGCGTTGGCTACGTCCATGCCTGTGAGTTCGCAGACCATGGTCTGGAATTCATAGATTGCAGTCAGAGTTCCCTGGCTGATTTCGGGCTGGTAGGGCGTGTAAGCGGTGTAGAATTCGGAGCGCAGCAAAAGCTGGTTGACAAAGCTCGGTATGTAGTGCTCGTAGGCCCCTGCCCCCAGGAAGGACAGGTATGCGTCCAGGTCGGCGTTCCTGCCCGCCAGGCCGCGCACGTGGCGCACCAGTTGCTGTTCCGGGAGTCCGGCAGGTATGTCCAGGGGTCTCTGCAAGGTGACGTTTTCAGGCACATCACTGAACAGTTCTCCCACGCTTTTTGCCCCTATCCGCTGCAGCATCTCCTGGCGCTGATCGGTGGAGTTAGGGATAAAATTCATGGTTTATTGCTCCCCCTCTTGCAGGAATGCCTCGTACTGGGCCGCATCCATCAGGTCCTCCAACTGGGCAGGGTCAGCGATTTCAACCTCCACCATCCAGGCTTCCCCAAAGGCGTCCTTGTTCACTGTTTCCGGCGAATCCAAGAGGGCTTCGTTGACAGCGGTAACGGCGCCGCTTAGCGGGGCATAGATATCGGAAACAGCCTTAACCGATTCTACCACGCCGAAGGGTTTGCCGGCTTCAACGCTGTCCCCAGCCTGGGGCAGCTCGACGAAAACCACATCCCCCAGGGCATGCTGGGCATGATCCGTAATACCGATAACGGCTTTGTTTCCTTCAATTTTCACCCACTCGTGTTCTTTGGTGTACTTCAAATTAGTCGGGTTCATAATGATAGCCTCCTTCTTTCTTTTGAGTCACTTGGGGACGGTTCTCTGCTGACTCACTTTCGAGCCATTTACTTGTGAGTCACTTGGGGACGGTTCTACGTTGACTCACTTTCGAGCCACTGGAGTCACTTGGGGACGAACCTGTTCTTCATCCAATCGTGAGACTCCCACTTCTACAAGTGGGAGTGGTACCCCGTACCCTGCTTCGGTGGGGGTAGACTCCCCCACCGAAGTCTCGATGTTCAACTTTAGTTGAACGAGTTCACTCCACGTAGCTCATGGCGGCTATTCTACCGTAACCGGACAAAACAATACTTCCGGAAAATCCTTCAGCCCCCGCAAGCCAGCCCAGACCCAAAATCCTTCAAAGTCCTGCTTGGGCTCGGACCTCGGACTTCGGACTTCGGACCTCGAATTTCGGACCTCGGCTAGGAACGCTTGTAGAAAGGCTTCGCTACGATGCGGGCCCTGAGACCTTTACCGCGAACCACGACTTCGATCTCCCTGCCAACCTGTGCTTCAGTCGCTTCGATAAGCCCCAGGCCGATGTTCTTTTCCAGGGACGGAGAGAAAGAGCCCGAGGTAACGAAACCGATTTCCCGCCCATTCAGGGCCAGGGGATAGTGGCTGCGGGGAATACCGCGGTCTATCATCTCAAAACCCACCGACTTGCGCGGTACCCCGGCGGCTTTTTGTGCGGCAAGTGCCTGTTTGCCTGTAAAATCAGCTTTGTCCAGCTTGACGAAGATGCCCAGGCCCGCTTCCAGGGGGCTGATATTTTCACCCAGTTCGTTGCCGTAGAGAGGCAGGCAGGCTTCAAACCGCAGGGTATCCCGGGCGCCCAGGCCGATGGGCTGGACTCCTTCCGCCCGGCCGGCAGAGAGGATTTCATCCCATAATGTCACAGCGGACTCAGGCGTACAGTATAGTTCAAAACCATCTTCCCCGGTATAGCCGGTGCGGGAAATCAGGCATTCAATCCCGGCGACCTTGCCATTTGTAAACCAATAGTACTTGATTTGCGTAAGGTCCGTGTCTGAGATCCGCTGCAATATCCCTTCTGCCAAAGGTCCCTGCAAAGCCAGTTGGGCGGTCCGGGCGGAAACGTTCTCCAGCTTGACGTCAAACCCTGCAGCCAGTTGGCTGATCCAGGCAAAGTCCTTATCTGTGTTGGAGGCGTTGACCACCAACAGGAGATGATCCTCCCCATGGCGGTAAACCAGCAAATCGTCCACGATGCCGCCTGTTTCATAGCACATAGGAGAGTAGAGAATTTGACCGTCGGCAAGCTTGGTCGTGTCATTGGTAATCAGCATGTTCACCATCTCCAGTGCCTGAGGACCGCGGACATCGACTTCCCCCATATGGGAGACATCGAAGAGTCCTGCCCTGTTCCGCACTGTGCGATGTTCTTCCAAAATGCCCGCGTACTGGACCGGCATTTCCCAGCCGCCAAAGTCAATCAGCTTGGCGCCTGCTTTGGCATGGGCTTCGTACAATGGAGTTCTTTTCAATGCTGACAAAGGAACACCTCCTTAAATCCTTGTTAGTTTTTCTCACATTGCTCTTTTTAAACTTAAAATAACAAAACAGAGGGTACCCGCCATTACAGCGCGCACACCTCTGTCCTTGTAACCTGAGAGATTCAGCTTTACAGCCTTCCCCTTTGGTGTTCTCCTGTCGAGAAACTCTCCAGAGTTCCGTCCCAAGCCGGTACTTTTGCCTGAGAGTTTCCGCCCCTGTTGCGAGCAGGGGATTTTCTCCTTCGGCGCCTTAAGATAAGGTCTCTCCCGACGAGGTCATCCGGTCAGTATTCAGTTACCACATGTTATTCTATGCCGGCAAAACTATTCCTGCCTAAACACGGGCCGAAAAGGCGTTTTTTTTCTTTCCGCCCGCTGCAGCACCCCCGCCCAGTTTGTCAGGGGGGTCTCAGTCAGTCGGCAAGGACCGTCCCCAAGTGACTCAAAAGTGAGTCAAACAAGAACCGTCCCCAGGTGACTCAAAGGGTAAGAGTGGTGAGGGAGAATTTTTCTACATCTACCAAGCCCAGGTCTGTCAGCTTCAGCTCCGGTATTACGGGCAGGGACAGGAAAGCCAGAGTCATGAAAGGGTCTACGCCCGGTGATACACCCAGGGTCCGGGCCGCTGCATGCAGTGACGCCAAATTCCGGGCCACATCCTCAGGAGAATCGGTTGAGATCAGGCCGGCGATGGGCAGGGCCAGCTTGCCTATTACCCTTTCCCCCTCTACCAGGCACAGTCCGCCCCCCAGCTGGACGCAAGTGCGGATGGCCAGGTCCATCTCAGCGTCACTCATCCCCGCCACCACCAGGTTATGGGAGTCGTGGGCCACTGTGGAGGCCAGGGCGCCTTTTTTCAGTCCAAGGCCTTGCACGAAGCCGATACCAATGCGCCCCGTCTCATGATGGCGCTCCAGCACCGCAATTTTGGCGGTTCCCTGCTCGGGGTCCGGCTGAATAACTCCCGCCTTAACCGGCAGTTCCCGGACCAGGGCCAAGGTGACCAGGGACTGTTCTTTTACCCCTATAACCCGTACCTGCGCCTTTGATCCCTTGGTTCCAGCAGACTGGACAACCAGCTTTTCCCGGCGCCAGTCACCCAGGCGCACACTGTCGGTCAATCCGTCAACACTTTTGCGCTGAAAACTGGGCCGTACCCCATTGCGGCTTTGCTCTTTTCCCTGCCAGTATACCGCTTCGATTTCAAACCGCTCTAGGTCGCGCAAAATCACAAAATCCGCCTGGTAGCCCGGCGCCACGCCCCCCAGCCCCTGTAAGCCTATGGCCCGGGCAGCGTTGATGCTGGCCAGCTGAATTACCCTGACGGGGGGCTGTCCGGCCCCGAT
This sequence comes from Bacillota bacterium, assembly GCA_021786555.1. Classification (GTDB taxonomy): domain Bacteria; phylum Bacillota; class Desulfitobacteriia; order Desulfitobacteriales; family JAJXUE01; genus JAJZPO01. The sequence continues at coordinate 6,997 of JAJYNB010000249.1, forward strand.
GGCCAGGCGCACCAGATGGTCGATGCTGCCCTGCTGCAGCAGGTCGTTGGGTTGGCGGTCGTCCGTTACCAACAGGCACTGTCCGGCATTTTCCGGATTGAGGGCGGGAAGGAGGTCAAGCAGGTTTCGGGCGGCGCTTCCTTCCCGCAGCATGACATGAAAGCCGCGGCGCAGCCGCTCCAGGGCCTCGGCGGCGCTGGAGCACTCATGCTCAGTGTGAATCCCGGCCAGGTAATAGGCATTTAAATCCTGAGGCAAGATTCCCGGCGCATGTCCGTCCCTGAAACTCACGGGAAGTTCCAGCTTGGCTGAGATGTCCGGCCTGGCTTCCAACACCGCCGGATAATTCATGACTTCCCCCAGCCCAATTACTTTGGGGTGGGGGATGAATTCCTCCAGGTCCGCTGCTTCCAGCCTCGCCCCTGACGTTTCCAGTGAGGTGGCTGGAACACAGGAGGGGAGGACCACAAAGGAGTTAAAAGGCAGGCCAGACAGACCTGCCAGCATATAGCGAATCCCCTTTGCCCCGCAGACATTGGCAATCTCATGCGGGTCCACGACAGCGGTGGTAACCCCGTGGGCCAGAAGCACGGAACAAAACTCCTCCGGACAAAGGTGAGAACTTTCGATGTGGACATGCCCGTCGATAAGCCCCGGGGTAACGTATTTTTCTGCCAGATCGATTTCGTTTTCAGCCAGGGGGAAACTGCCAATGCCGATAAATTTGCCGCCATCAATTCCTATATCGGTAAGATGAATTTCTCCGGAGAAGACATTTACCAGCCTGGCCCGGCGCAGCACCAAGTCAATCCTGGTTCTCCCCCTCGCCGCATCCATCTCTTCCTTCCGGCATGCCATCCCCGTATACCCCCTTAACTCAAACCTGCCCGCCTAAGCACCCGCTTCAGGCTCTCAGTGGAACTTTGCTTCAGCCGGGCCAGATCTATGGTCTTCAGTTCCCGGTCCTCCATCACAATCTGGCCGTCCACCATGGTCAGGCGCACATCACTGGAGCGGGCCTGGTACACCAGTTGGGAATATACATCCACGTGCTCGTTGGGCCAGGTGTGGAGACCTTGCAGGCTGACAACAGCCAGGTCTGCTCTTTTGCCCGCTTCTACGCTTCCCAGGTCCCCTTCATGCCCAATGGCCCGGGCCCCTCCCAAGGTAGCCAGTTCAAACACCTTCCAGGCCGGCATCACCGTTGGGCCATGCAGGGGCTTTTGAATCAAAGCGGCATGGCGCATCTCCACAAACCCGTCCAGGTTGTTGTTGCAGGGCGCTCCGTCCGCTCCC
>JAJYNB010000189.1 GCA_021786555.1 Bacillota bacterium
GGTAAAAGGCCCCCACGGCTCCGCCAACCCCTGGATTTTAACCAATCCGTATAACCCAAGCACTGTGGGGACAAACAGCAATGACCTGTGCTTTAAGTGCCACGACAAAGCCACTTATGCCAGCGGTACGGGCGGAGGCACGACGGGATATTACAATAACATGCAGGGCAATCTGCATCAATTTCACTACAGCACTGTTGGTTCCGCCAACTGGGTTTGCACCAGATGCCACAGCCCTATTCCCCATGGCTTAAATACGCCGCGTCTTCTGGCGCCGAAATCCGGCACCTATGCAGTCCCGGCGCCGTACGCATCACAAAATCTCGTTATCAATACCTGGGGCACGTCCGGAAACTGGCGGGAAAGCAACTGCAACCACGGTTCTCAAGGTGGTCCATGCACTTAAAAATTCACGCACAAGCCTTGTTAAGGGGTTTATAAATGGGGAAACTCTGGCGGAAATTTGCAAAGACTGTGGCTTCGACCCGTCTGGCTTTATGGCTCATGCTGCTACTGACTGGGGTCGCGTTTTATGGAATCATAAAATCACCCCTTGTGTTTTACAGCAGGTGGCTGACAGTTATTGGTATACTCTTGGGTGTTAACCTGCTCTTTTGCACCTTCAGGCAGTTCCGTTCGGCCTTAGCCTGGAGGACGCGGCAGGTTAGACCGGAACAAATCCGGTTGCTGGAGACCCTTCCCGGAGCTCAGCAAGTACTCCTGCCGACCAACTGTGACGGGCGGGAGTACTTCATGCTTGGCGGGGACTTGCTGCGCCGGCGGGGATACAGGTTGCAGGAAATTGAGGAGGGCAAAAACAGGGCCTGGGTTGCCCGGCGCGGAGGGATAGGTTATTGGGGGTCCCCTCTTTTTCACCTTGCGCTGTTGGCTGTCCTTGTGGGAGCGATTTTAACTTCCAGCAGCGAGAGCAAAGAGTGGACGGTGTTGATTCAAGGGCAACAGGCCCAGCTAAAGCTGACACCGTACCCCGCTTCAGAACCAGCTGCCCTGAGGCTGGACCGGCTAAACCTACAGTTTGCGCCAAACGGCTCTTTTCAGGAGGTTTCGGGCGATGTAACCTTGACCTATCGGGGCTGGACGGACAGGGGTATCATCACCCGCCATACCAAGCTGCAGGCTGGTTTGCTGGGACTGGTGTTTCAGGATTACGGCTGGGGTTCCCAGCTGATCTTCCGCCAGGGTGACAGGGAAATAGCCAGGGCTACAGTTCTGCTGCAAAAACTTCCCGACGGCAAGGGGGGCTATAAGTATGAAACAAAATTCACCGTGCCGCAGCTGGAACCTGCGCTACCGGTAAGCCTGAAGTTTTGGCCCGACCTGGTATGGCAAGGGGACCAACCCCAGACGGCGGCCGACGCCCCAGAGAATCCGGCCCTTTCAGTAGCTGTCGTTGACAATGGCCAGGATATGAAGCCGCAGGTGTTAAAGCTGCATGACTCAGCCAAGTTTGGGGACCTGACCATTACTTTCAACGACTTCGTGCCTTGGCTGGCTGTCAAAGCAGTGAGGGATTGGGGTTACCCTCTGGTAGCGGGGGGGGTTTGGCTGGCCGTTCTGGGCTTGTCCCTGTTGTTCCTGGCGATTCCCAGGGAAATTATCCTAAGAATCTCAGAGAACGGAGATGCTGTGGTCATTTATGGCCGCAGCTACCGGTTCCGCCAGGCTTTTTCAAGGGAGCTTGCTGCTGTGTGCAAAGAACTGGCGCCGGCAAAGAATGATTCAACAAATGTTTTTATTTAGTCCATTCTTTTAAGGAGGAAGCCCTGTGGGAGTGAAAATCCAGATAATACTGCTTTGGCTGGCGGTCGCCCTCTATGCTGCGGCCAGTGTCGCCTTTGCCTGGAAACTGGTCAGCATGCACGTCAAAGCCATCCGGACCAATGAGCCAATGCACGCCAGCGGGAAAAAGGATTTTGTCTGGGGGATCAGGCTGGCATTCCTGGCGCTTCTGCCCCATACCGCTGCCTTGCTCATGCGCTGGTTGGAAACTGGACATGGGCCGTACATGCGGGTTTTTGAGGTCTATTCATCGGATGTATGGGTAGTTGTGGTTATGTACCTGCTGCTGCAGTACCGCTGGTCCTGGCTGAGACTTACCGGAGTAATAGTGCTGCCCAGTTCTTTTTTGCTTATTGGCTTGGCAGTCATGGCTTCGCCCGAGATCAGGCCCCTGCCTGCGACCTTTGGCACATTTTGGCTCGTAGTGCATATTGCCTTTGCCAAACTGGCTTACGGCGCAAATCTGGTGGGAACTTCTTTAGCCGTATTCTACTTGTTAAAAGAAAGAAGAATAGAACAGGGCAAACCTTTGGGATTCTGGAACCGTATACCGGACCTGCCCGCTCTGCATGAACAGAGCTACCAGTTTATAGCCTTTGGTTTTATTATGCTTGGTATAATGCTTGCCTCAGGGGCAATTTGGGCCAACAAGGCCTGGGGGAGTTATTGGTCCTGGGATCCGGTGGAAACGTGGTCTTTAATTTCCTGGCTGCTTTACGGGGTATACCTGCACTTGGTCAGGACCTACGGCTGGCAGGGCCGTCGGCCTGCCTGGCTGGCAATAGCTGCGATTTTTGTCATGGCCTTTGCAATCTTTGGTCTTGGCCTGGTTTACCAAAGCCTTCATTCACCCTATATCCGCTAATCTGGGGACGTTACATGTTGGGAAGGGTTAATTGACAAGATGCGGGAAAGGATTGAAAATGATGCCTAAACAACGTCTCCTGTTAATCACGCCTCCCTACCATGCGGGAGTTGTGGAAGCGGCAGGAAGTTGGCCTAATTTGGGTTTTGTATATTTAGCCGGACAAGCCAGGGCTGCCGGGTTTGATGTGCAAATTTATGATGCCATGACTAAAAATCATGACTTAGCCGCTATCGAAGAACGTATTGCTGAATTCAGGCCCCATTTTGTAGGGTCAACCGGTTACACCGCTTCCGCGCCGGCCGGCCTCCAGGTTTTGGCGGCTGCCAAGGAAATTGACCCGAAGATTGTCACTATCATGGGCGGCATCCATGCTAACTTCATGTATCAGGAAATCCTTGCCAATAACTGGCAAACCGTTGATTTTGTGGTTCGGGGCGAAGGTGAAGAGACTTTGCCGGAACTGCTGATAACTTTACAGTCCGGGACCGCGCCTGATAAAGTTAGAGGAATCGCCTTTTGGCGGAAGGGTCAGGTGGTCGTCACTCCGGAAAGGCCCTTTTGTTCTGACTTGGATGCTCTAATTCCGGCGTGGGATTTGGTCGATTGGGAGGACTATACCTTTTATGTTATGCCCGGTTCCCGTTTGGGACTGGTAAGTTCCTCCAGGGGGTGCGGCAACAACTGCAGTTTTTGTTCCCAGCAAAAATTCTGGCATCGCACATTCCGGGCCCGCCGGCCTGAGTCCTTTGTGGCTGAACTGGAACACCTGCGCGATATCTATGGTGTTACGGTCGTCATGCTTTCGGATGAATACCCGACCAAGGATGAGGCCAGGTGGCAGCGAATTCTAGACCTGCTGATCCAGCGCAAAGCAGGAGTATACTTACTATTGGAAACCTGTGTGGAAGATATTTTGCGTGACGCAAAGATTTTAGACAGGTATCGTCAGGCCGGTGTAGTCCATGTATATGTCGGGGTAGAAAGCACCGATCCTGGCAGGCTGTTATCTTTTCAAAAAAATGTTAAAGTTGAACAGTCGCGAGAGGCGCTGAGACTGCTGGATGCGGCCGGCATTATTTCTGAGTGTTCCTTTGTGCTCGGTATGCCTGATGAAACCAGGGAATCCCTGGCCAAGACATTGGAACTGGCGAAGCTGTACGGACCGGATTTCGCCCACTTCCTGCACATTGCCCCATGGCCCTACGCTGATATCTATGATGAACTGCGGTCAAGGGTTAAGGTTTTTGACTACAGCAAATATAATTTTACTGAACCGATCGTTGAGCCGGACAGGATGAGCATGGAAGAAATAAGCAGCGCTTTAATCGACTGCTATAAAAGCTATTATATGGACCGCGTCCCTGGTTACAGCAATATTGCCGATCCTTTTAAGCGCGACTACATGATCCGGTCTCTAAGAGTAATGATGCAAAACTCGTTCCTGAAGAAATACATGAACGGCACGGTTTACCCGATATCTAATTAAAAAACGCCTTTAGTTGTACTGCAGCTCAGTCATCTGAGCTGTTTTTTTGCTAAAAAGTCGAAAGATGTAGAAAATAGATACCAACCATGATAGAAAATGTGATATCTTTATAGTAAGGCTAGTTCGATCTTACATTGTGCTATTGGTAACAAGCTGACATAAGGAACCACCCCGGCTCACAGGAGTGAATGTTCAGCCTGCCGCCTGGTCCATGGTTCCCACGCCATTACGTCCTGTGGAGGTAAATAGTGCTGCTGGAAAGGACTGTTCCAATAAAACAGGTGATTATCGCTCTGGCGGTTTCGCTGCTGCTTATACTGACAACCTTCCTCAGTATCGGTTATGCCTATTTTTGGGACAAGTATCCCAATAAGACAATGGCGGAGCGTGAAATTCAAAAGTATGCGCTGGAAGTGGGGGACGATCAGAAAAACATCGCCGCCCATCTAAACCTTGGCTGGGCTCAGGAACAGCAAGGCTTTTACGACGAAGCTTTAGACCAGTTTGACCAGGCGTTAAAGCTGGACCCAAATAATCCTACAGCCCATTTCAACAAAGGCCTGGTCTTGCAAAAGAAGCACCGGATAGATGAAGCTATTGCTGAATTCAACAAGGTGCGGCAACTTGACTGGGAGTATGTTGATCCAACATTTAACCTGGCTGAACTGTATTTTGCCAAGGGTGATTATCAGAATGCGATCAGCAATTTAAAGTACTATTTAGGTGTCAACAGGTCTTCTTCCAACGGACACTTTCTGCTTGGACAAGTCTATGAAGCTGAAGGCGTCAGGAATATGGCTATTAGCGAATACCGGGCTGCTCTGGCGTACGATCCTGCCTACCGTGAAGCGAGAGATGCACTGAACCGGCTTGGTGTCAAAGACTGAGAAGCTATTCCGGGGGGGAACACTGTGGACAAAGCCCTTAATGTTAAGCCAGAACGGCACATTAAACTTGGCACTCTGATTATTATAATTTTGCTCATTACTATCTTGGCTGCCCTGGTCTTTGGCTGGTTTTACTGGCGCAAGCTCGATCCGGCAGCCAGATTGAGCCCGAGCTTTATCCATAACACTTCTTCTCCTCCCCGGTACCTGTTTACCATTTCGGACCAAACAGCGGGAGGCGGACTCAATAAGCCGCTCGCTGTGGCTGCAGATCCGGACGGCCGTATCTTTGTGGCTGATACCGGCGACGGGGTCATCAAGGAGTTTGACCCTAACGGGGCTTACCTGAGGGAATTCGGCAAAAACCACCTGCATTTCCCGTTTCAGATGACTTACGCCAAGGGCAGGTTGTGGGTAGCTGATCCTGACCTAAGGAAAGTACAGGTTTTCGACAGCGACGGAAAGTTCATCAAGACTTTTGTCCAAAGTCCGGCTCAACCGGGCGGCAGGCAGGATGCATACCTGACCCCAACAGCTGTGGCGGTATCAGACTCCGGGGAAGTATATGTGGCCGATACTGCTGCGCAGACTATCAGGGTTTATGACCAAAACGGCCGTGAACTCAGGCGAATCGGGCATCCGGGCAATGACAAGGATGGTTTGATGTACCCTAATGCCCTTTGGGTTGCCGGAAACAAAGTGTTTGTCAGCGATTCCAACAATGCGCGGATCCAGGTGTATGACCTGCAGGGCAGCTTTGTACAGACTTTGGGCGGAGGCCGCAGTCAGGCGGCCCCGCTGACGATGCCCCGGGGCATTACTGTATCCGCCAGCGGACAGGTTTTGGTTGTGGATGTATTTACCCAAGTAGTCAGGGCTTTTAGCCAGAAGGGAAGTTTGGTCTGGACCCTGGGTGAAATCGGGCAGAACACCGATGATAACCAGGGGTTTAACTTCCCTAACGGTATTTGGCTGGACAACTCTGGCAAGCTTTATGTCACTGACCGGGAAAATAACCGCGTGCAGGTATTCAAGTTTTAACAAGTGGGGCAAGGGTAGCCGAGCTGAGGTCCAACGAAGGGGGTACCGTTGCTGATGAGAAAATTAAGTATAATCGTATTGTTGGCTCTGACCGGAGTGTTGACAACGGTCCTTCCCGTGTTGGCAGTTAATCCGGTAAGTTCTATTCAGGTTGTAATCGCACCGGGAACCGCTGCCAACACCTCCGATGTCGCCCTGAGCTGGCATCCGGTTACACCTGTGACTACCGGTGACACGATCAGCTATGCGGTGTACAAAAGCACAGACGGAGGTAATACCTACGGGCTGCTGGCAAATCTTAATTCAACTACTCTGACTTATACCGATTCAGGAGTCGCCAACTACACCGATGTTAATTACAAGGTCACTGTACAAGAGAACGGCGTATCGCCAGGTGCAGCTGACAGGGTGTCAACTGTCTATCCCCCGGATACAAGCCCTCACGCCAATTACACCGACAACACCAACGCTTGCTCCCTTTGTCACAAGACCCATACCGGGGTTGGCGCTCATCTGCTGAACCAGACCACCACTCTGGCTGTCTGCCAAACCTGTCACTGGGGCAGCGGCACTAACTCCAAATATAACGTAAAAGACGGTGAAACCGCCATTGGCGGCGGAGGCAGGGCGCCAGACCTGGCGGGGCCGCTCCAGCATACAGCCTACCCCGGTGACCAATGGGGCGGTCTTAGTACCACTTCCGCCCACTCTTTTGACCAGTCCCCGGTCATTGCCCCCGGGGGATATAATGCCGCCCAGGCCTTAACTTGCACAAGCTGCCACGATGCTCACGATACGGGAAACTACCGGCTGATCCGGTCCAGTATCTCCTATCCCAACGGCCCCAACACGACTACTACCGCTACAGTAAGCTTTTCCGCCTATCCGGTTGCTTCGAATCCTACTACAGGCGAGACCGCCAATTACATCAGTGGTTCCGTTACCCTTTGCGCCGCCTGTCACTCCGATTTCAATGCCCCTTCCGGGTCGGGACATACACCGGCCAGCGGGACCTTTGTGACCGATGGCATGTACCGGCACAGCATGGGTGTAGCTCCGGGTTCATACACCGGCCCCTCCGGCATGCCTGAGCCGCTAACCACTTCTTTGCCCTTGGAGGGAACCAACCCCGCTTATAACCAAAATAAAATTATGTGTCTCACTTGCCATTACGCCCACGGCACAGTGAGGTCTGGGACATCGATTTCCAGTGTAACAGGCAGCCCCTCTACAATGCTGAGGCGGCGTGATAACATGGGAGTCTGTGAAGATTGTCATAAAAAATAAAAATGTTTGGCGTTACTGGAGGAGAACAATGAAGATTGCGCAGGATGAGCCTGCTTTAAAAAAGGGACGAGTAAAACCTGGAGTTGCCATAGCTTTAATTGCCGCAACTGTGATTCTGGTGGCAGGGTTAGGACTCGCAGTCGGGTATGCCTTCTTTTGGGATACCTATGACACGGCTAACAAGGCGGAGCACGATTTTATGGTCGCCAAAGCAGTGGTTAACGCTGAGCCAGACAATGTTGACGCCCGCATAGCCTTGGGCTGGAGTTTTGTTGATTTAGGCCAATATGACCAGGCTTTGGAGCAGTATCAGAATGCCTTGAAGCTTGACCCCGCGAATAAAGTTGCCAAGTACAATATCGCCCTGGTCAAACTCCAACGCAAAGATTATCAAGGGGCGAGGGCTGACCTGGAGGCGCTGCAAAGCGAAGATCCTAAATATCTGGATGTCAGGGCCAGCCTGGGTTATCTGTACCTGCAGTTGGGAGAATATGAACCAGCGGTAAAAGAATTTGAAATGGTCAACGCTTTTTACCCGGGACGGGTGGATATCCTTTCCCAGCTAGCCCAGTCCTACGCAAAGACGGGTGATAAAGCCAAGGCTATAGCTGCTTACCAGGAAGCCCTGAAATACGACCCCAATGCCAAGGACATTAAGAACGCCTTGACTGCTTTAAACTAAGCTAGTCCTGGATATACTTGAGGCTGAAACACAACTAGGGAGGAAAGCTTTGAAAACGAGAAGGCTGGTTATTACTCTTCTGGCGATTGTCCTGATTGGGATCTTCACCTTTGGGTATTTCTTCTTGGTCCGGCGCAGTCCGTTAGACGAGATTAAGGGTGTTAGTCCGTCTGCGACGTACAGCGA
>JAJYNB010000088.1 GCA_021786555.1 Bacillota bacterium
ACAGTACGGCATTCTGGGGGACAATATCTTTGGTTCCGGTTTCAACTTCCACCTGAAAATCAAAGCCGGCGCCGGAGCCTTTGTCTGCGGCGAGGAAACTGCCTTAATGGCTTCCGTTGAAGGCAAAAGAGGCATGCCACGGGTCAGACCGCCCTTCCCAGCGGTACGCGGCCTGTGGGATAAACCTACAAATATCAACAACGTAGAGACCTATGCCAACGTGCCCCAAATCATGCGCAACGGCGCCGACTGGTACGCGGGGATTGGGACCGAGAAGAGCAAAGGCACCAAGGTATTCGCTCTTACCGGTAAAGTTAATAATACCGGTTTGGCTGAAGTTCCGATGGGATTAACCTTGCGCGACATAATTTTTAAAATCGGCGGCGGGATTCAAAAGGGCAAAGAGTTTAAGGCAGTGCAAATCGGCGGCCCTTCGGGCGGTTGTCTGCCCAAGGAAATGCTGGACCTGCCGGTAGACTACGACTCTCTTATCTCGGTTGGGGCAATGGTAGGGTCCGGCGGCCTGGTGACCATGGATGAGACCACCTGCATGGTGGACATCGCCCGCTACTTCCTTAACTTTACCCAAAAAGAGTCCTGCGGCAAGTGCACTCCCTGCCGGGAAGGCACCAAGCGCATGCTGGAAATCCTCACCCGGATTACCAAGGGTGAAGGCAAAGAGGGTGACATCGAAACCCTGGAGCGCTTGGCCAAAAACATTCGGGCTACTTCCCTGTGTGGACTGGGACAGACTGCGCCTAACCCGATTCTGACCACTTTGAAATATTTCAGGCACGAATATGAGGCTCACATTAAGGAGAAAAGGTGTCCTGCCGGCGCCTGCTCAGCCTTGCTGACCTACAGGATTGACCCGGATAAGTGCACAGGCTGTACCGTGTGCGCCAAGGCCTGCCCTGTAAACTGCATCAGCGGGGAGCGCAAGCAGCCTCATAAGATTGACGCAAATGAATGCATCAAGTGCGGCACCTGTCTTGATAAATGCAAGTTTGGCGCCGTTCTGCGGGGTTAAGATTTTCCAGAGAAAGGGGAGACAAACGTGGAATTTATCACCTTGACCATTAACGGCAGGGAGGTCCAGGCCCCCAAGGGCTCCACGGTCCTTGAAGCCTGCCGCTGCAATGGGATAAAGATTCCTACCCTCTGCCACGACCCTGAGCTGTCCAGCCCTGGCGGCTGCCGCCTGTGCGTGGTAGAGATTGACGGTATGCGCAACCTGCCGCCTTCCTGTGTAACTGCCGCCAGCCAAGGCATGGTGGTCAGGACCGCTACAGAGCAGGTTAGAGAGGCCAGAAAAACAGTATTGGAACTTTTGGTCGCCAACCATCCGCTCGACTGCATGACCTGCCAGAAGATGGGCGACTGTTCCCTGGCGGAATATGCCTATGAATATGGAGTTAAGGACAACGTTCTCGGCGGGGAAAAATCCCAGCATCCGATTGACGACTCCAACCAGTTTATCGTGCGGGACATGAACAAATGCATCCTCTGCGGCAAATGTGTCCGCGCCTGCGAGGAGATTCAGGGCCGCAGCGTCATCGACTTCACTTACCGCGGTTTCAACACCGAAGTGAGCCCGTCCCTCCTGCCTCTGGGCGAATCGGAGTGTGTCTACTGCGGCAGCTGCGTTGCGGTCTGCCCCGTCGGCGCTTTGACGGAAAAGTCCATGCTTGGCCACGGACGCGCTTGGGAGGTCAAGAAAGTCAAAACCACCTGTCCTTTCTGCGGTACAGGCTGTAACTTTGACCTCAATGTCAAAGACGGCAAAGTCATCGGGGTCACCGGCAACGAAACCAGCGTGGTTAACGGCCGGCACCTCTGCGTCAAAGGACGGTTTGGCACCGATTTCATCCATAGTGACCGGAGAATAACTACCCCGCTGATTAAGCGGGACGGGGAGTTTGTAGAAGCAACCTGGGAGGAAGCCCTTAGTCTGGTAGCGGAAAAACTCACCGCTATTAAGGAAAAGTACGGACCCGACTCCATCGGGGCACTAAGCTCCGCCCGGTGCACCAATGAGGAAAATTACCTCATGCAGAAATTCATGCGCGCGGTGGTAGGCACGAATAACGTGGACCACTGCGCCCGTACCTGACACAGCCCCACAGTGGCCGGTCTGGCCATTTCATTTGGTTCCGGGGCTATGACTAACTCCATCAACGAAATTCCCGACTCGAAAGTCATGTTTGTAATTGGTTCCAACACCACGGAAGCCCACCCGATTATCGGGGCCAAGATGCTCCAGGCTGTGCGCAAAGGCGCCCAGCTGGTAGTATGCGACCCGCGGGCCATCGAACTCACCAAACACGCCACCCTCTGGCTCCGGCACCGGCCTGGCACTGATGTGGCCTTGATTAACGGCATAATGCACATCATCCTCAAAGAAGGCTGGGAAGCTAAAGACTTCATCGAATCCCGTACTGAAGGCATATCAGACCTGAAACGGTCCGTGGAGAAATACACTCCCGAGCTGGTGGAAAAGGTTACAGGAGTTCCTCAGGCGCTGCTTTACGAAGCTGCCAGGATCTACGCCACGGCGGAACGGGCCCAGATTTTCTATACCCTGGGCATCACCGAGCATACCTGCGGCACGGACAACGTCATGAGCCTGGCCAACCTGTCTATGCTCACCGGCAACGTGGGCAAGGAGAACTCAGGCGTTAACCCGCTTAGGGGACAGAACAACGTCCAGGGCGCCTGCGACATGGGCGCGCTGCCGAACTTCCTCCCCGGTTACCAGCCGGTGATGGAGCCCAAATTCCGGGGAAAATTCGAGCAAGCCTGGGGAACGAAGCTGGACGATAAGGTCGGCTTCATGATCCCCGATATGTTTGACGGCGCGGTTGAGGGCAAGCTGAGGGCCATGTACATCTTTGGCGAGGACCCGGTGATTACGGACGCGGACGCCAACCATGTGCGCAAAGGCCTCAAGAGTCTGGAATTCCTGGTGGTGCAGGAACTTTTCATGAGCGAGACGGCCAAACTGGCGGATGTAATCCTGCCCGGGGCCAGCTTCGCCGAGAAAGACGGCACCTTCACCAACACAGAGCGCCGCGTGCAGCGGGTGCGCAAAGCAATCGAGCCTATCGGGGACTCTAAGCCCGACTGGCAGATCATCATGGAAGTGGCCAACCGCATGGGCGGGGATTTCCACTACAGCCATCCCTCCGAAATCATGGATGAAGTGGCCAGCGTGGTCCCCAGCTATGCCGGCATCAGCTATGAGCGGCTTGAACAGGACGGCCTGCAGTGGCCTGTTCCCAGCAAGGACCACCTGGGCACCAAGTTCCTGCATGAAGGAAAATTCTCCCGCGGCCTTGGCCTCCTGCAGGAAATCGCCTATGAACCGCCTGCCGAGCTGCCCGATGAGGAGTACCCGATCCTCCTCACTACAGGCCGGATGCTTTACCATTACGGCACCATGACCAGAAACTCCCGGGGCCTCAACAACCATGTGCCGGAGGAAAGAGCTGAAGTCAACTGTGAAGACGCAGCCAAAATCGGGGTGGACGATGGCGGCTTCATCCGAATGGAGTCCCGCCGGGGCAAATTGGTTACCAGGGTTAAGTGCACCGACCGGGTACCTCCCGGTGTGATCTTCATGACGCACCATTTCTTTGAAAGTCCGGTAAATGAACTGACCAACGGCGCCTATGACAAGGTGACCAAGACCTATGAGTACAAGGTAGCCGCTATAAGAATTTCCAAAGCTGACGGGCCGGCAGCAGCCCAAAGCGCCAAGTAGATTGCTGTAAACCAAAAGGGCAGACCCACCTCTGTGTGGGTCTGCCCTTTTTGTCGAAGTTCGAGGTTCGAGGCACGACGTTCGATTCAAGTGGAAAAATTATCGTATAAGTTGGCAGCGGGGGGAGTATAAAGCATGGAGACGATTACTTAACCTCAACTCCAGCCAGAGAGGATTTCCCGCTAAACTCCGAAATGGAAAATAAGTTCCTGTTAAAGGATTTAGAGTCAGTTATTTACAAAGCACAAAGAATACTGTATACTCGGTAAGGGAAATAGAATTGGAAGGGAGGCCGTGAAGTATGAGCGGCATTTGCAGTTGCACAGTTTCTATTGCTCAAGTTTATACTTTCGGCCTGCGCATGGACTGAGAAAAGCCTGCTGGATACTCTCCGGTCGCGGGTCGTGCCTGATTCCGTGACTGTTGTGTTCGGTTGAACAATTACCAGGAACTTGGTTCGAGTCATGGGATACCTATAATGCCTAGAGCACTATGGGCCAACCATGGCTTTTTTGTGTCTTGAAGGGGGATTCAATCAATGAATGCGGTAAGAAATCTGTTTAGTCCTTACAGGGGCATGCCCCGGGAGGTTTACGTCATCTTCGCGGCAAGGATTATCAATGCATTGGGTTGTTTCGTCATGCCGCTTTTGACTATTATCCTTACCCAGAGTATCGGCGTTTCCAATCAGGCTGCTGGTTTTTATATCAGCCTTGCCGGGCTTCTGTACATGCCGGCCTCTCTCTTAGGCGGAAAACTGGCGGACCATGTGGGGAGGAAGAAAGTCATTGTCCTGTTCGACAGTTTGGCTGCCGTGCTCTATATCCTGGCTGGGCTGATTAAGCCTTCCATGGCTATAGCTTACCTGGTGATGCTGGCAGGGGCGGGGATGGCGGCGGCGGGCCCTGCACACGATTCCCTGCTGGCGGATATGACGACCCCGCAAAACAGGAAGGGGGCTTACGCGCTCTCCTATCTTGGCTGGAATATAGGGTTTTCCATCGGTCCTGTGCTGGGCGGTATACTTTACCGCAATCACCTGGCAGTGGTGTTTATCGGGGACGGGGTAACCGCGCTGTTATCACTCTGCCTGATCATGTTGTTTGTGAAGGAGACAGTACAGCGGGCTCAGACCGAGGAATTTGGCCCGGAACGCAGCCTGGAAAAACGTGAGAAAGGGTCAGTGCTTGCCGTGCTTCGGAAGCGGCCGGTTTTAATCTACTTTGCCATCATCATCTTCGGCTACAACTTTGCTTATTCCCAGTGGGGTTTTTTGCTTCCACTCCAGATAATGCGTGACTTCAGCCAGTCCGGACCTGCTTATTTCGGCTTGATCGCCGGCTTCAACGGGTTGGTGGTAATGCTGTTTACGCCTCTCGTCACCAAACTTACGGACGGGGCGGAGGATATCAGGCGAATGGTTCTTGGCGGTCTATTATATGCCCTGGGGTTTGGCATGCTGGGAATATTGAATTCCCTCCCGTTTTTCTTCTTATCGGCTTTCATTTTTACCCTGGGCGAGATTGTCATGTCCATCAGCATAGCGCCTTTTATCGCCAACCGTACGCCGGCCTCCCACCGTGGAAGAATGAACGCTGTGATTCCCATCGTCATGGGCATGGGGCATACGGTGGGTCCGGCGGTTATGGGAAAAGTGTTGACATTGATGTCGGTTGAGGGCGCCTGGCTGCTGGTTGGACTGGTGGCAGCCTTCTCCACGCTCTTTATGCGCAGGCTGGAAAAGTCAGATAACGCTCTGAATCCCTGCGGAGTGGAAACCGGGAAGGCCCAGGTCCGGTAAGACACATAGCATGTTGTGTTAGAGGGTATGCGTATTATTAAGATCCAATCCATGCAATGGGGCTGGTGCCTGGCCTAACTCCGCACTATTGGCTGCTGCGGGCCGTAAAATGATAGTAAATAAAGCAAAGGGGGATGAAAAGTGTCTGATTGCGGTGCGGGCAATCAGCCCAAGCAGGCAGAAATTCTAATTGACCTCAGCCGCTGTACTCTTACCTTGCGGGCAGGGGGAAACAGGCTAAAAGTTTATCCTGTGGCGGTGGGGAACAGCAAAACGCCGAGCCCGGTAGGCAGGTTTCGGATTATACATAAGGCGCGTTGGGGAGGGGGATTCGGTACCAGGTGGATGGGCCTGGATGTCCCCTGGGGAACCTACGGCATCCACGGTACAAACAAGCCCGGGTTGATTGGGCAGCGTGTCAGCCACGGCTGTATCAGGATGCATAACAGGGATGTGGAAGCCGTATTCGAATTGGTGGAGGCAGGAACACCGGTAACTATTCAGGGCACTGTCAATTATCAGGCTCTGGTGTTAGGCTCACGGGGCGCCCTGGTACAGCGGGTGCAAGGAAAGCTGCAGGAAATGGGATACTATGAGGGCATCTGCAACGGGATATTTGATTCTGAAACTGAAGCTGCTCTCTCTTTGTTTCAAAAAGAGAAAGGCCTGCCGGTCAAAGGACAGGCGCATTATTCTGATTTGAGGGCACTGGGGGTCGAAGTTGAGCAAAGCTAAGCCTGGAAAAGGAATTTATCTCTTGCCGTTGAAACCCTTAAGCGGAATAGTTTGGCTCAACCACTGAAACAGACTTTTTGGAAGGGGGTTTAACATGGCTATAGTGGCAGTGAGTATTTCTCCGTTGGGCGAGGGACCTAGCGTCAGCCGGTACGTGGCGGCGGCGGAAAAGGTGTTATCAGGCTATCCCAACATCAAACGCCAAATCGGCCCCATGTTTACTACACTGGAAGGTGACCTGGCTGATATTTGGCAGGCTATCCGCGCAATGCAGGAGGCCGTGTTCGAATTGGGGGCAGGCCGAGTGGTCTCCACCCTTACGATTGACGACCGCAGGGACAAAGAGATTACCATGGAAGGCAAAGTAAAGGCGGTAGAAGAAAAGCTGCACGAGTAGAAGCAGCCGAAAAAAGCTGGCCTAAGCGCAATAGGTCAGCTTTTTTCCGTAAGAAGACGCTTTAGACTACGGTATGGACACAAAACCCTTTTGGTCATGGCCTTTTTGGACACCCGCGAGCATGAAAAATGTGAAGTTAGGTTACGCCTAGCCCTAATAAAACGTTGATGTTTCACGGGATTGTTGGGAATACTAAACGCGGATAAAAACCGAAAGGGGGCCTGGTCTATGGAAAGCAATATGGATACCGTACAATCCTTTCACAAATGGCAGGATTTTTTAGGCAAAGGCGCCGCGTTCCTGGAGAAGCTTGGTCTGTCAGATGACAATATCGCAGGCTTAGCCAAGGGCATGGGCGACTTTCTGGCGAGCAGTGTAGACCCTGAGAATCCGCAGCAGCGGGTGTTGAAAGACCTCTGGGACAGTGCCGATAACGAGGAAAAGCACATCTTGGCCAGATTGGTTCTGCGCATGAGTAAACACCACGTAAAGCACCACTGATGGGCATGTTGAAGGGAGGTCTTTTGCCTCCCTTCTGAGTTTTTCTATACCTGTTGGGGTTTAGTGTAGGCCAGGAGAATAATTTCGCTGTCCGCATTTACCTTGGAGGAATTTAATTGGGTCTCTGCCTGTTGGACCCGATCCAACTGAGATTGGTCAAGGCTGGCAAAATTAAAATCATGGTGCATCAGTCTGGTCAACTCCCTTCACAAACGCAGATCTGACCTGCGCAATGTGTATAGTTTGCACTAAAGGAAGCAGAATTATCAGGGGGTGGGCATCACCCGGCCAGGATGGGTATACAGGTTCAGCCTGTCCCGGCGGGCAAAGCCGATAACTGTTATATCCAGTTCCTCTGCCAGGTTTAGGGCTAAATCGGTGGGTGCCGAACGGGCGACAATAATAGGGCAGCCCATTTTGGCGGTCTTAATCAGGATTTCCGAGGAAATCCTGCCGCTGAACACCAAGACCTCCCGGGAAAGGTCGTACCCTTTAGCGAAGGCCCAACCGAAAAGTTTGTCCAGCACATTATGCCGCCCAATGTCGAAGGCAAAGCAGTCGAATCCGTCCCCGGAGGCCAAGGCGCCGCTGTGCACTCCACCGGTTAAATGGAACAGTTCTGATTTTTCCTCCAGGAGGGAGGAAAAATAAAGCGCCTGCTGGGGCGTCAGCTTTAAGTCTGATTCAATCTTTCTTGTAATACGAGCGTCATTGGCAAAGTAGAAGGAACTGCGGCCTTTGCCGCAGCAGGATGTCAGATAGCGCTTTAAAAACAGCTTTTCACTCAAAACGCTTTTGGCGGTTGTTTCTACCCATACAAGCCCTTCGTTATAATCGAAGTTCATGTTTGCCAGTTCCTCAGGGCGGGAGATAATACCCTCAGAACAGAGAAAACCTGTAACCAGTTCCCGTTCCTGGCCTGGTGAACAAATCATTGTAATGAACTCTTCACCGTTAAGGTAGACGGTCAGAGCTTTTTCGACTACTACCCGGTCTTCTACCCCTGATGTGCCGTTAGGGTTGATTAGAT
>JAJYNB010000385.1 GCA_021786555.1 Bacillota bacterium
CTCGCAATTAATGATCTTGTTGATTACGGCTTTGGGCAGCACCCATGGCTTTTTGACGAACGGCAGCTCAGTCTGGCAGGTTTTTCAGCTGTAGTTCTGTCCTTACTGGCGGTAATGATGTCGATTCATTACCTACATCAGAAAAAGTTCAGCTATTGAGTATGCACGTCTCCCTTGGTGAAGGAATTCCCCAGATGATGTCGAAAGTGCATAGGGAAAAGCGTGATTGGAAAGTTTAAATGACATTGAGGTGTTGCTTTAATGGTTATGCCTATGAACCTTAGTCCGGATTTTCAAAAAGTGCTGCGGGGCTACAAAGTAGAAGAAGTGGATGAATTTGTCAGTCAGATTTCTACAGCCTATGAACAAGTCCGGCGCGAGTCATTTGCGGTCAAAGAGGAGACGGAAAAACTCAAAAAGCAGTTGGAGTACTTTCAGGCGTTGGAAAGTTCCTTGAACAAAGCCTTGGTGGCAGCCCAACAAAAGGCCGATGAAATTATTAACGGCGCCCAAGAAGAAGTAAGTAGGTCCTTGGCTGAATCCAGAGAACGTCTGGAGAATATCAACACGGAGATTGCTCAAATCTTGGCCGGCGCCTCAGAAAAGGCACGGCAAATTGAAGAGGACGCTACCCACCGGGCTGAAGAAACAATACTGCGGGTGAGGGAGCGGGTAGCCAGTGAAACTAACAGGCAGGCAGAAATTGGCCAGAAGGTGGAACAAATCAAACAGGGGTTGACTCAAGCCCTAAGAGGATTTTTGCAGGAACTGGAAATAGCCGCCGGCGATGATGCAGAACCGGTAAACAGCGGTGAAAGCGCAAGCTCTGTTCCCTGGTAAGCAGTGTGTTATAGGCAAGAAAAAGTCAGAGCAGGGGTGCCCCTGCTCTGACTTTTTAGGTATTCAGGAGTCAGGAGTCAATACTTCAGATGATAGACGTTCTCTCATTCTGCCCTGAGTAGTAACGTTTTATGAATGTGATTTTAGGAGGAATTTTTGATTGGAAGGTTTGCGCAAGGCGAGGCTGCGGGAAATCCCGCCGGTGAATGAGGTGCTTTTCCACCCGGAGGTTGTACTGCTGCGGGCGGAGGTCCCTCAGCAAAGGGTAACTGAGGCGGTTCAGGATATACTGTCTGCCCTACGACAGCAAATTCTGGAGTCTGAAGATTTGGAATTCTTAAGCCGCCCGCTGGACTTTGATTTGCTGGCCTCAAAAGTACGGGAAAAAGTAGCCCTCGAGCACGCTTTCCATCTTCGAAGGGTCATCAATGCTACCGGGGTGGTCCTGCATACCAACTGCGGGCGGTCAGTCCTGGCCGGCGAGGTGGCGGATTTCGTGTCCGGGATCGCAAAAGGGTATTCCAACCTGGAACTGGATTTGAGCAGCGGAGAAAGGGGATCCCGCTACTCCCACGTGGAAGACCTGCTGTGCAAGCTTACCGGGGCGGAAGCTGGCATGGTAGTTAACAATAACGCAGCGGCAGTGCTCTTGGTAATGCGGGCCCTGGCTGCCGGGCAAGAGGTCATTGTTTCCAGGGGTGAACTGGTTGAAGTGGGAGGGGCTTTCCGCATTCCGGAAGTGCTTAAAGCGGGAGGCGCAAACCTGGTTGAGGTGGGAACTACCAACAAAACCAGGCTTAAGGACTATACATCCGCCATCACAGATGCCACGGCTGTCCTGTTAAAAGTACACACCAGCAACTTCCGGGTGGTTGGCTTTACCGAGGAAGTAGGATCAGCTGAGTTGGTTGAACTGGGCAGTTCCCTCGGCCTCCCGGTAGTGGAAGATTTGGGCAGCGGGACCTTGGTTGACCTGAGCCAATGGGGCATCCCGTACGAACCCACAGTTCCCGAAGTAATAAAATGCGGGGTTGATGTAGTTACTTTCAGCGGCGATAAGCTTTTGGGAGGGCCTCAGGCAGGCATAATTGTGGGCAAACGCAGTTACATTGACCGTTTGAAAAAGGACCAGCTAACCAGAGCCCTCAGGATTGATAAACTTACCCTGGCTGCTTTGGAGGGGACTCTGAGGATGTACCTGGAAAACCGGGAACAAGAGATTCCTACTCTGGCCCTGCTGTACCTGCCAACAAAAGAGTTAGCGGCACGGGCAGATGAACTGGCCGCTCTGTTGAAGCAGGCGGCCGGCACAAAAATGCAGGCGGACGTAGAAAGAGGAGACTCCCTGGCCGGCGGAGGGTCCCTGCCAACAGCCAATTTGGCCACATACCTGGTCAGCGTAAAACCCGTTTGGGGTACGGTGTCCGAGCTGGAAGAATTCCTGCGCAAGGCAGAGAACCCCGTTTTGGCCCGAGTCCAGAAGGACAGGCTGCTGCTTGACGTCCGCACTTTGCTTCCCGGTGACAGCCAGGGTATAGCTGCGGTATTTCATGCCTGGGCGGCCCAGGATGGAAAGTGAATTGGACCGGGCGACCCTGATTTCCAGGCAGTGTTCAGGGGAGCAAGGGATCCCCGGGTGACTTGAAAGTGAGTCGGTCAAGAACCGTCCCCAGGTGACTCACAGGCCGGAACAAGAACTCAGGCGTTCTCGGCTCCGGCCTGTGGCGTTAGAATGGCTCTTAGTCCAGCACTATGGATTTGCCCAGGCTGATGCCCAGCCAGAAGGCTCCCAGGGCTTCAATGGCCAGGCGCATGGAGGGGTCGTTGACGAGGAGCCCTGGCAGGGAGATCCCTCCGACGGCGACAAAGAAAGGGAGCCAGGCAAAGAAAAAGGCCGGAACTCCATTCCACAGCAAGAACCACCAGTCCGTATGCGCCTCGGCTTTACCGCTGAAATAGGGCCAGAGCCGCGGCAATTCCAGGGCAAAGCCAGGAATAGCCAGCCAAAGGGCCATAATCAGCCTGTTGATGAAATAACGCGAATTGGAGGTGGCCAGAGACGGCAGCAGCTGCAGATGCCAACTGAAGACAAAAAAACTGGAGATCATGAGCACGGGTAGAATGATGTAAAATAACCTTTTCACACTAAAAAACCCTCGCTTTTTCTTGTAACAATTTTCACTTGTATCATAGCATTAAATTTCGGGCCGGCAAAGAAGAAATTTGCCAAGGGTGCTGAACAAACTTGCTGCCGTCCCGGCCAGAGACACCGGTGAGTCCGGTCATCTTACACCTGCGAGGGAGGCTTGAGGCCATACTTGTCGATGCACCGGCCAATCCTCTCCAGAGCCTTGTCCAGCACTGTGTCGGGGTAAGTTACGCAGATCCGTACATAGCCTTCGCCCATTTCGCCGAAGCCTGTGCCTGGAGATACAGCCACACCGGCTTCGTCCAGGAGAAATTTGGTGAAGGTAACAGATGTATATCCAGCCGGACAAGGTACCCAGGCGTAAACTGTTGCCTGCGGAACCTGAAGCTGCCAGCCCCTGGCATTAAAAAACTCCACCACTTTAGTAAGACGGCGCAAATAGTTGGTGTTCATCTCCTCGAAAAAGGGGTGGTCCGGGCCCATGGCCAGAGCCTTGGCGCCAGCGAACTGGACCGGATAGAAAACTCCGGCGTTAACGTGGGTTTCGACAATTTTCAGGCCATGAATCATCTCGGCGTTGCCAACCACCAAACCCAGCCTCCAGCCGGCCATGTTAAAGGCCTTGGAAAAAGTGAAAAATTCAACCCCAACGTCCATAGCGCCGGGGGTTGCCAGGAAGCTGGGAGAGCGGTAGCCGCCAAATACAGTCTGGCTGTAAGCGTGGTCATGGCAGACCATAATGTCGTTTGATTTGGCGAATTCAACCACCTGAGCAAAAAAATCAGCAGAGGCCACGGCTCCGGTGGGATTATTGGGGTAGTTGAGGAACATTATCTTAGCCTTACGGGCAGTTGCGGAATCGATCTTGGAAAAGTCGGGTAAAAATCTTCCTTCTGGCAGAAGAGCAAGGGAATGAACCTGGCCGCCTGCCAAAACGGCTCCAGTTTTATAGGAAGGAAAAGCTGGGTCCGGAACCAGCACCACATCCCCCGGGTCAACAAATGCTTCACAAATATGGACAATTCCTTCTTTGGAACCCAACAGGGGGAGAATCTGGGTCTGCGGGTTCAACTTTACACCAAACCTGTGGTGGTACCAACGGGCGCCCTCCTGTCTCAACTCCGGCAGCCCGTCAAAGTCAGGGTAATGGTGGTTTTCCGGACGCTCAGCTTGTGCCTGCAGTTCCTTTACCACATCATGCGGGGACGGGTGGTCGGGGTCCGATTTGCTGAGAGCGAGGATATCCTTGCCCGAAGCCCTGAGCTTGGCTACTGATGCATCAATCTGGGCAAACAAGTAAGGCGGTAAGTCGGCGAGTTTCTTGGTAGTTTTCACAGGCAGCCTCCCATAAAATTAAAATCTCCTATAGTGTTTGGGATGCTCCGGCGACTTATGCTTCGTAAACCTGGCAAAAGTGCCGCCGGCAAAAGGGAAATATCGCTACCAAGCAGGAATTTAGTGAAATTTAGTAGAAGTTTATACCATATCTGTCCGCAAGGAAGAGGTGGAACGATGTGAAGAGGTGGCACCTCCCGTTAAAATTCAGGCTCCTGTATCTCGTGCCTGCGACCGTGGTGGTAGCGCTGCAGTTTTCGGGCAGTTTGATTATGCGGCTGGTGTCTGTTCTAGCGGGTTTTCTTTTCCTCTTTGCTGTCAACAATATGTTGTTTGCCAAGCTGGGTGAACTCCATAAGATGGCAACCCGTGACAGTTTGACAGGCCTGGCTAACTTTCGCTGCTTGATGAGTAAACTCCGGGAGGAAACCAAACGGGCACGGCGTTACCAGCGCCCTCTGTGCCTTTTGATTATTGACCTGGACAAGTTTAAGCAGTTTAATGACAGTTTCGGCCATGTAACGGGTAACAGCCTGCTGCGCGAAGTGGCCAAGACTTTTTTGGAGGTAGTCCGGGAGTGTGATACGGTGGCCCGGTTTGGCGGGGACGAGTTTGTGGTGATTTTGCCTGAGACCAGTCTTGCTGAGGCAAAAGTGGTAGCGGATCGGCTGTTGGAGCAGACCAAAGCCCGACTGGCCCGGAATTTTCCTGGAGAGGTTAGTTTGAGTGTAGGAGTATCGGCTTATGGAGGTGAACCGGTTACGGAACTCCTGGCCCAGGTCGACAAACTGGTGTACCAGGTAAAAAAGCAGGGGGGAAGCAGTGTGCTTCTGGCAGGCAGGCATGCGGGTTGAAAAAATTGGTTGGTGCGCCGGAACGTCAGGTTCCCGGCGTTTTGTTTTACTCTCAGGCAAGTACACCTGGATTTTGGCACATCCGGGCGAAGGTAGTGCCAAAACGCGCGCTGAGGAGTAAAGCGGCATTTCTGAGGTCCCGGCGATTAATTAAGGGTTATTTTCATAAACTAAGACCGAGGCGCAAATTTTCGCGTTGACCTACCCCTGAGGGGTATGCTACAATCGCCTTAGATATAGAACCAACTTATCGTATCTATAATTTCAGTATATAACACAATCTTTTCCTCAACAGGTTTCAGGCCCGGCAAGGTTTGAGCACTCCCCCGCTGGGGGCAGCAAGGCTTGAAGGGGCCGGGAATAAATGCTAGTATTAATCTTCGGAGGTAGCCAAACATGCGGGAGCAGATTCGTCTCACCCAGTACTCAAGCAAAGCCGGCTGAGGCTGCAAAATAGGTCCTGCAGACCTGGCGCAGGTTCTGCGCCATTTACCGCCAAGCGTTGATAACCCGGACTTATTGGTCGGACTCAACACTTCCGATGATGCAGGTGTTTACCGTCTGAGGGAAGACCTGGCTCTGGTCCAAACCGTAGATTTTTTTACTCCAGTGGTTGATGACCCGTATACCTTCGGCCAAGTTGCGGCAGCTAATGCTCTAAGCGATGTTTATGCCATGGGGGCAGTTCCCCTCACCGCTCTGAACATTGTGGCCTTTCCCGTGGGACAATTGGATATGTCTGTTTTGGCTGATATCCTGCGCGGCGGCCACGCCAAGTTAGAAGAGGCCGGGGCAGTGCTGGTAGGCGGGCACTCAATCGATGACAAGGAGCCCAAATATGGCCTGTCTCTGACCGGTATAGTGCACCCACAGAAAATTTTGAGCAACGCCGGGGCGAAACCAGGCGATGTTCTGGTATTAACTAAGCCCTTGGGAATCGGCATCATCACCACGGCTATTAAACGGGGGATTGTGCCGGCTGAGACCATCAGCCGGACTGTCGATGTAATGACCAAACTGAACAAGAGCGCATCGGAAGCCGCCATAAAGATCGGTGTCAGCGCCTGTACAGACATCACGGGCTTTGGTCTCTTAGGCCATGCCCACGAACTGGCTCAAGCCAGCGGAGTAAGCTTGGAAATAACGGCGGGAAAGGTTCCCGTGATTGAAGAGACCTGGGACTATGCCGCCCAGAACATTGTTCCCGGGGGTACCAGGGCCAATCTACGGCACCTGGAAAATTGGGTCGAATTTGACCCGGAACTATCCATGGAAACCCGGCTGGTGCTGGCTGACGCCATAACCTCCGGCGGCCTGTTGGTTTCTGTTGCTCCGGACAAGGCAGGGGCTCTGGTGAGCCTGATGCAGGAATCGGGTACGCTGGAGGCTGCCGCTATCGGCAGGGTCCTGCAGGGCAGCCCGGGGAAAATCGACGTAAGAAAGTAGTGAAACACCTCTTGCGCAGCGAAGAAGTAAATTTACAGTACCGCAACCCGTTGGCAAATGACTATTTAAGCGACTTCGCCCGGGTTCAGGAGTTTTTTACCTATAACCCTTACAGCAGGGAAAGCTTTAAGGCCAGATACACCTATTTAAGGGAAAGATCCTTTCAGCGCGGCATAGTGACCGATGCTTTGCGGGAATACAACAGCAAGCTGGGGGCAGGTCCTGAGACCCTGAACAATATTGAGCTGTTGTCCAAGCCTGATACGGTGGCTGTGCTTACGGGCCAGCAGGCCGGGATTCTGGGAGGTCCGCTGTACTCGGTCTACAAGGCTCTCACCGCAGTGCAGCTGGCCTCCAAACTAAGCCAGGAGCTGGGCCGCCCTGTTGTGCCGGTCTTCTGGATTGCCTCGGAGGATCACGACTATCTAGAAGTGAATGACCTGCATGTGGTGGACCGGGAAGGCCGCCCGGTTCGGTTGAAGCTTGACTATACCCCGGCTGGAAAATATTCTGTAGGCGATATTGAGGTGCCTGGAGAATATTCCTCGCTGCTGACTGAACTGGCTGAGAAGACCCCGGATACCGAGTTCAAAGCTCATTTGCTGGAGTCTTTTGCCACCTCGGCTGACCAGAGCGAGAACCTTGCTGACTGGTTTGGCCGCATCATGCTGCATTGGCTTGGGTACACAGGCTTAATCATGGTTAACCCGATGGAAGCCAGCTTCCGCGGCCTGGAAAAGGATTTATTTAAAACAGCGGTGCGCCGTTACAGCGAGGTCAACAACCTGGTCTCCGAAACGGGTCTGGCTTTGGCGTCCAAGGGCTATCCAGTGGCTGTGGAGAAGGAACCTGGCAATGTAAATTTGTTTATGTACCGGGGCCGGGAGCGGCTGGCCTTGATCGGTTCCGGCGACCGGTTCGGCTTTCGGGGGTCCTGCGATAGTTTCAGCCAGGAAGAACTTATGCAGCAGATTGAGGCAGAGCCGTGCGGTTTCAGCCCCAATGTGGTCTTGCGCCCACTTTCCCAGGATGTATTATTTCCGACCATAGCTTATGTAGGCGGTCCCGGCGAAATCAACTACTGCTGCCAGTACAAACAGGTTTACGAACTGTTCGGCATGGAAATGCCGATTATATTTCCCAGGGCCAACCTCACCCTGGTTGAAGGCAGTATGGAAAATTACCTGCACAAATACGGTGTGTCCCTGGAGGATCTGCTCTTCCGGCCGGAAGAGGTGAGCAAACAGTACCTGGATTCACGGGATGAGGTGGGTATTGAAGGGGTGTTTGCCGGGCTGGTGCGAGAAATCTCCGCTGCCTATGTGGAGGCTTTGCCGTTGATCGGGGCAGTGGATCCGTCTTTGGATAAATTGGGTCAGGAAAACCGGGACAAGGTCATGGGGCAGGTTGACTGGCTGAAAAGTAAGACCCTGCAGGCTCACCGCAAGGCCAATGAGGTCTTTGTTCGACAGTTCCGTAAACTATGCAACAACCTGGCTCCTGGTGGGCAGCTGCAGGAGCGTT
>JAJYNB010000351.1 GCA_021786555.1 Bacillota bacterium
ACGTGCGGTGCCAAAGTATACGGGCGCTCCAATGATAAAGCCCTGGGCCTGCCTGATCTTGTCTATAATTTCATTGAGCCCGTCGTCGATAGCACATCTCTTTAATTCTGCACATTTGCCACAGGCAATGCAGGACTGGATTTTTTTCCCCGCAAAACTGATAACTTCTGCCTGAACTTCCTGTCCTTCAATGACCTTAAGGCATTCATGCAGAACCTGAAAAGTATTCCCCTCTGCCCGTGGGCTGCCTGATAAAAGTATTACTTTATTCATGTATTCAACCCCCTTACATCCAAAACACCCCGGTATTTAGGCAAATCGAGTAATGCTGTATCGTTCAATAGGTATAGAGGTTTCTCCTTCAGTAATGAGTTCTGAAATTAAGGTTCCTGCTAAGGGGGATAATGTGATGCCGCTGTGCATAGCTGCAATATATAGATTTTCGATACCGGGAATCGGCCCCAAGATTGGGAATTCATCTTTAGGCATGACACGTAATCCTGAAAAGCTGCGGACAATCTTGGCCTTAGCCAAATCCGGCACTAATGCGAGCGCAAAATTTGCTGTTGAGCCAATGAAGTCTAGGCTTGTGCTCCTGTCAAAACCGGCTTCTTCCCTGGAATAGCCAATTAGAACTTCTCCATTGCTTGCTTGCCGCAGTCCGTCCAAAGTATACTTCATAAACGGCGCTAAGGGTTCTGTAATCATCACCTGACCACGCACCGGATGAACAGGAATATCAAGCCCGAGCATTTTTCCGACCTCATGCGTCCACACACCGGCACTCAAAACTAAGTTTTTGCATGTAAACAGTCCTTTTTCCGTTGTCACCAGAAAAGAACCTTGTTTTTTTTCGATATCAGTAACTTTGTTATAGTATTCATACGTGACGCCATTTATTTTAGCTGCCTTCATATACTGTTCCACTAAGCGCATTGGATTAACATTGCCATCGATTCTGCTGTAAGTAGCTCCCAACACTTTGTCAGATAAGGCCGGTTCCCGCGCCAGAACTTCATCTCGATCCAAGACTTGAATCTCGATTCCCACTTGCGCCTGGGATTCAGCCAAACTTTTGGCGTGCTCCCTTTCGTTCTCAGAGAAAAAGGGGCAAATGCCGCCGGTACGGATAAACTCGATGTCGCCGATTTTTCGGTGCAGATAGCCATAAAGCTCTGAACTGTACATAGAAAACTCCCCATACCAGGACGGAGTCTTGGTATGAACCCAGACCCAGGCTTGGGTAGACCCTGAGCTTCCGGACAACGGGAAGTTTTTGTCTATGACTAATATTCCGTCTGATTTACTTTCCGACAGGTGGTACGCAATTCCACTGCCAATCACACCACCGCCGATAATAACCGTTTCGTATTCCCTGCTCATTCTATTTCTCCTGCCCTTCATCCGGTTCCGCTTCAGCCAGTGTTGATCTCACGAAGGAACCACTGGCGGTATTAGCTGCCAAAACACCAATGGGAACAGGCCTTAGCGGCATTCTTAAACGAGGCACAGAAATATCTGCTGCAGATTTGGCTTTCATTTCAGCAATCAATTCGGAGATCACAATTCGACATGTCTTAGCCTGGCAAAGGCCCATGCCGCAACGTGTCAATCTCTTTACATCATCAAAAGTTTCTGCACCCTGTGAGACAGCGCTTGCAATGTCTTCCACCGTAATTTCCTCACAACGGCAAACAATTGTTGACTTATCCATCTTACGCCCGCCTTTTCTTGTGTCGATTGTTCATCCCATATGCGACATTCTGGCTTGCCAGACTTCCGGTGTTTGCGTTGATTCAATCCGCTTAAGTTCATCCCAGTAAACTTGCTTACAGCTTTCTCTTGCCTCTGCAGTGCCATTTTCGAGATAATCGACCGCATTGATACCTGCAATTGCGCCGGTTAGGACAACACCTGCCTGGCAGGTAACTCCCGCGGCTTGGCCCGCGACGAAGATGCCGCTGTTAGTTGATTGTAACTTGCCGTTATAACTGGGCAGCCATCCGCCTAATTCCTTTTCATACCTTAATGGACAATTCATTATTGAGAACGGTTCGAGAATTGGATGCCTTCCCCCATCGATACAAACAAAGTCCACCTGGCAATCTGTCTCAACACCAGGTTTATTTCCACTGCTTAGAAGAACTGTTTCAACTTTTCCGCTGCCGGATACAGCTACAACTTCAGTCTGAAGAAGAACCGGGATCCCCGTTTCTTGCAAAGAACTTACAATCTTCCCGTCTTTAGCTAAGATTTGGGATGTTGGCTCGACTACGCCTATCACATTAATGCCTACATCATGCATTTGCCTGGTAATTTCCAGGGCCATATCACTCGAACCGACCACCAGCCCAGTTTTGCCAGGATAGATCCTTTCACGGTTTATGAGTATTTGTGCCGCCCCAATCGTCATCACACCCGGCAAGGTCCAGCCCGGAAAGTGCCGGGCTGATTCTGCTGCACCTGTGGCCACAACAAAGCATTTCGCGCTAATCCTAAGGATTTTTTCTCCGCCGCTCACACCGGCGCTGCCATCCGCAAAAAGACCAATAAACTCATGCTTCAGCAAATACTCTACCGGGAATTCCTTTAAACGTTCAACCAAAGTCTCTGCTAATTGAAAACCTCTTAAGCCTGTAAATGGAGCAGGGATGGGATCGATAATTTGAGTTTGCTGCCGCAATTGACCGCCAAGGGCCCAGGCTTCATCCACAATCATTACCCCGTGTCCCCGCGAAGCCACTTCATAAGCTGCTGCCAGCCCGGAAGGGCCGCCTCCTAAAATTAATACTTCAGTTTCCATGCGGCTTTCTCCTGATATCCGGATCACCGGTATTTTCTTCGACAGTCATTCCGTCCCTAACCAAAGCGCTGCAGGCACGAATGTGTTCAACGCCATCAATGGTCATCAGGCAGCTTTGGCAGCGTCCATTGGCGCAATACAGTCCCCTGGCCTGCAGCAGCTTGCGGCTCTTGCCAAATTTATAGATCCCGTTCATCATTAGAGCTGCGGCTACGGTCTGTCCTTCCCGCGCTGTTAATGGCTGTCCTGCAAAATAGAGCGTGACAGTTTTCGCTTGAGAGAGTTCACCGAGCACAGGATGATTTACTATCTCCATTCTATCCTTCCTATTCTGGTTTTTTCAGTCTCAACTACATTGTTGAGATATTTGAGAGAAACCAGGCCCTCCCACAGGGGCCTCAGGCAGGACCCGAAGCTGGGTATGGTCCCGCACTTAATCCCCTTGAGACGGCCTGACTTTTTTACAGCAGACCCCAAAAGGCAGTTCAGCTAGGACAACCAGAACCGTCCCCGCGTCCTAGTTAAGTTAGGACGCCGGAACCGTCCCCGCGTCCTGGCGTCTTAAGCCGCTGCGGCTCCTGATGCCTCATCTATAGCCAACAGCTGCTTGCGGGTAAGCAGTGATACTATAATAGCCAGCGCCGCAGCCAGAGGTATGCCCCAGAGAATTCCATACATCAGGGATACAACAGCGCCCACCACTAAGGCTACCCTTGCCCCCCATGGCGTCAGACGGCTGTTGTGCTTGGCGCCGGCTTCAAAGGCCCTGCTGTAGTCCCGTTTCCATAGCAGTCCCACCAGCAATACAGGCACAACGCTTCCGCCGGCCGTGGTGTAGGCCTTTGAGAATAAGCCAATAATACTGGGAGAATACATAGCGGCCAGGGCAGCAAAGATTCCCACTAGTATGGTGGTTCCCTTGGCGATTTTTAGCAGGCTGCTGTCGCTGAATTGATTATTAAAAGGACTGACCAGGTCATTAACCAGGATAACCGCTGCTGAGTTCAGGTTGGAGGCAGCGCTGGAAATGGCCGCAGCCAGAATAAGGGTGAAAACTATGGCAGTAATGGCCAGCGGCACCTGGTGGATCATCAGCCAGGGCATAGCCATATTGGGATCAAGTTTCGGGTTCATAGACCTGGTGACCATGCCAACCAGCACCGTAAGAGAGGTGGTTACCACGGCAAAGGTTCCGGCCACCAGCATACCGTTGCGTGCCGTCTTGCCGTCCTTGGAGGCAAAGCTGCGCTGCCAGTATACCTGCGCCGCCAAAATTCCAAAACACCCGGTTACAAAATTGTTAAAGGCGCTGGCATTGAACTTGAACTGCGTAAGACTACCGGCTCCCGAAGCCACCAGCCTTGCATTCAATTCAGTCAGACTGTAATGAACCGGTGCAAAGGCGGTCAGGTAGAAAACAACCCCGAAAACGGCAATCATCAACCCCTGTAAAAATTCAGTCCAGACAATGCCATGCATCCCGCCAACGTAAGTATAAATTATGAATACCGCGGAAAAAAACAGGATGATTACTGTGGGATCAGCCCCGGTAAATTGCTGGAAAACATAGCCCAAGCCTAAACCCTGGCCCCCAATCCAGGCAATCATAATGCAGACTGTCAGTAAACCAACGATGGCCCGGGATATTTTATCCCTGAACAGAAGGTCATCCATCAGCTCGGCGATGGTCTTGTAAATAAATTTTCCGGCAAACCCGGCAAAAAGCAGGGCAAAAATAATCTTGGATCCCTGTTCCCCCAAAACAAAGAAGATTTGAGAGTAACCAATTTTAAAACCGTTGGTGGCGTGACCCATGAAGTTCCCGGCGCCCATAATAGTTGACATATCTGTAAACATTACTAGAAAAAAGGGTAACGTACCCCCCGCAATGGCGTAAGAGGTAAAATTTTTCCCGGCCTCGCCCTTAACCTTCCAGGCGATGAACATAAAAATCAGACAGGAAACAATTGTAATAGTCCATGTTACGGAAAACAGACTCATGGCCTTAGCTCCTTTCATTAATAGTTGATACAGAAAGAAAAACCGGACTTTCAGCTTCAACTCCTTTCACATCAGAACATTAAGTCTAATCAGTTTGCTTCACCCCCTTAAAGATTGAAAAACGACCAGCCTCTGTTCGGTCGATTTCACAATTATCACCTCCTTAAAGGGAACGATAAACCATGTTGATTAAGCTGTTCAGATGAAAGACCGGCAGTCCCGCAGCCTTGCGTATCTGCCTGTCAAAAGGCGGCAGGTTAGTGCATTCCAAAACCAGCGCGCCCACCTCCTTAGAACCGGCAAAGCGAGCAGCTACGCTGGCAACCTCCGTTTTTAGCCTGTTAAAATCAGCATCCCGACTATTATTTAGGAAGACTTTAGTAAACTCTGCCTGATCCTCCATACCTTGAATAACCATCGGTATATTGCCGGCTCCGACCTCTTGAAAGTGCTCAGCTGTAAGGTGTCTGGCATTGGCTGTCATAATGCCGACTTTCCTGCCTGAACAGAACATGCTGTAAACCAGCGGCACCTGTAATAAGCTGGACGAAATAAAGGGCACCTGAATCTCCGCAGCAATCTGGCTTTGAAACAGTGAGAGAAAACCACAGCTGGTGCTGATTGCCTTGGCCCCCTGTTTTTCCAACTGCTTTGCCGCCTGTATAAACGGCTTAAGCAGGTCCCTGTCTGCATCGTAGACCACCCTTCTGGGGATGGCGCCCGAAACCACCTGGTAGATTACAGGGAATTCGAATGTAGACGGGTTGCCAATATCACCCGGAAAGCGTGGGAATACTGTGTCCAGCATGATGACTCCCAGCATTTAACTACCCTCCGATACTTTTTGCTCAAAACTCCAATTTGTCGATTAAGCCTGTCCCACTTATTGGTCCAGACGTTGCAAAAAACATACCAATCAACGAAAATCACAGCGGCGGACGCAACATTTCATGACCAACCAGCCGAAACACGCGGCCACAAGTCCAATAATTCCCCATCAATAGATATTTTCCATAAAAATTTTATAAATATTTATCAGTAAGGTTGACATAAAAAAAGCCGGTTAGCCATTCGTACCGGCTTTTTATCTGTGCTTTGACTCCTCATAGCAATCATTCTTTCTAAGAACCTGGAAACCGATCATCTATTCATAACGAATTTTCTTTATTTTCTGACAATTTTTGCGTTTCCAGAAAAC
Organism: Bacillota bacterium; assembly: GCA_021786555.1. Classification (GTDB taxonomy): domain Bacteria; phylum Bacillota; class Desulfitobacteriia; order Desulfitobacteriales; family JAJXUE01; genus JAJZPO01. The sequence goes on from JAJYNB010000351.1 coordinate 6,003, forward strand.
AAGAACTGTTTCCAGAATTCTAGAAACACACCCCTTTCTAACTTATTCGATACCGTATTTTTTTAGCTTGTTATAGAGTGTCGCAAGCGAGATACCCAGGGCTTCTCCAGCCTTCTTTTTCCCTTCCACCGTTCTCCCGTAAAAGTCCAGCGCTCTTTTTACAGCCTGCATCTCTGCCTCTTCAAGGCTGCACACCGCCCCCGGAGCACTTGACTTTCCTTTTTTTATAAAGGGCTCCAGTTGTATGGCGATACTTTCCAAGGTAATATAGTCACCTTCTTCATAATAAAGTACCTTTTCCAAAATATTTTCCAACTCCCTCACATTGCCAGGCCATGCATACTCCTGGAGCAAGTTAAGGGCTTCCTTCTGTATGCCCTTTTTGTACATCCCGGTCCTTGATGAGATCTTTTTGAGCAGGTGCTTCGCCAATACCGGCACATCATGGATCCTTTGGCGAAGTGGCGGAACTTCGAGGCTGAGCACGTTTAGGCGGTAATACAAATCCTCACGGAATTCCCCCTCAGCCACCATCTCCCTCAGATTTCTGTTAGTTGCGGCTATAACCCTGACATCTGCGGTAAATGTGCCTGTTCCACCTACCCTATCATACTCCTTGCTTTGCAGCACTCTTAAAAGCTTGGCCTGCATTTCCCGCTTTAATTCACCTATCTCATCCAGGAAAATGGTTCCTCCTTCAGCTATTTCAAAGCGGCCCGGTTTTCTCCTGTCTGCCCCGGTAAAGGCCCCCTTTTCATGTCCGAACAGCTCGCTTTCCAACAGGTTTTCCGCAATGGAGGCACAGTTCACCTCCACAAAGGGCCAGTTCGACCTTTGACTGGCATGGTGAATGGCATGGGCAAACAGTTCTTTACCTGTCCCGCTCTCTCCCTGAATAAGCACGGTGGAATCCGACTGAGCCATCTTTCTTGCCTTTTCCTTCAGGGCCAGCATGTTTTCCGATTCGCATATGATGTCATTCAAGACGAACTTATGTCTCTGATATTGCTCCAGACGACTGCTCAGGCTGGCAATAATTTTATTGGACTGCTTGAGTTCCCGGGTCAGTTTCATGATATCGCTGATGTCCCTGAATACCACCACCGCCCCAAGCAGCTCACTGCCTGCAAAAATGGGGGAGGCATTGGACACCACCTCTGTTTTTGAGTTGGTTGACATGTTGCGCAGCCCGAAAACGGGCTTCTTGGTTTCCAGTGCCTTAACCAGTGCTCCGTCCCTGGACAGAGCGAATACATTTGTACCTATTCTGTCCCTTGGGTCTATGCCGGTAATCTTTGTGAACGCCGGATTTACATAACTTAAATCCCCATCCCGGTTTACATATTGAATTCCTTCTTGGACGTTGTTCAGTATTATTTGCATCAGTTCCATATCCCTAAAAAGCTGTATCAATTCCGGGTGATCATTTATCAGCGTAAAAAACTTTTCCAGAATCATCGATCCCATTACAATAACCCCGAAGAGGGTAAAACAGTTTGCTTTGTTTATAACGCCCTGGCTTTCGCTGTCATCAATAACAAACTGCGGTCCCTGCTGGGTAATCATATCATCTGTGCTGTCAAACACGGGTATCCCCGGCAGCTTACCTGCAATAGCCTCCCGGCTCCCCCCGGATATGTCAACCACGCCGCAAAGGTTGACAAATTCAAACCGCATAAACCTCTCCGCCAGATCGAACAGCTTGTCCCCTTTGCTAACCAGACCCACCTTAATAGACGGCATAATTTACCACCTTATTGCAAAGTATCATTACCTGGTATAATAAACTGCCTATTCTCCGAGCCTTGTTTTGATTTGCTTTAGCAATTCCCCCAGTGCAATGACATATCTTTCTTCAATATCATGACATATCTTAATTGCCGTTTGTTCACTGTAGATGTGTGTAGTTGAATTCCTGTCACTGAGCATGGCAAGCCATAATTCGTCATCTCTTATAAGTTCTGCAGCAGAGGCCTCACGCAGTACTGTCTTCGGAGAATTGAGCCCTGTCAAACCCTCATCTTCAAAGACTGCCTTCAACGTTTTCCATGCAAGCTCAAAGGTAAACTCAAAACGCTGTATCACCCCATCTCTCGACAGGTC
>JAJYNB010000279.1 GCA_021786555.1 Bacillota bacterium
TACTTCGTATAACCAAAGATTACCTCTAACGGGCGGAGCCGGGCTTTTGCTTTTTGGTCCAACGGTCGGCATCCCTGGTATAGTACTTCTCCATGGTCCGCTTGAAAGCGCCCTCCAGGTCAATATCGAGAGAATTGGCCATGGCTGTAATGATAAAGAGGATGTCCGCCAGCTCAAGGGCCAGCTCCCCCTCAGGTTCCCCTGGTTTCTTGGGCTTTTGCCCGTACAGATGGTTTACCTCCCGGGCCAGTTCTCCCACCTCCTCGGTCAGTCTGAGCATCATGGAAGGAGGGGACCAGTAGCCTTCTTCGAACCTTGAAATCCATTCATGCACCGTTGCCTGCATTTCCTTTATTTCCACTTTATTTCACCCTTTGTCCATGCTGATAAGCCCCATAGCCGCGAGAAGGCCGAAACAGCCGGTAAGCATCATGTCCCCAAAAGGGGCGGCGCGGTAAAATCCAAAGTCCCGGGCCATTGCCCAACGCGGTCCTGTCAGGGCCACAAACTCAAACCCGCCCCGGAAATCAGGGTGAAGGTAAGCCCCATGGCCGCCTCTGCCGAACACTTCCTGGTTGGTGAGGTCTCCCGCCTGGAACTTTTTCACCTGCTCCAGCAAAAAACCAGGGTTTATCTGCCCTGTATGGTGCTCAAACAACCCCAGGACCCTGGTCCCTTTGATGGCCAGCCCCAGGGTGTGGGAGTTGCCGATATTTAAGGCTATCAGCCCCTTGTCCCGCATGGCTCCCGCGATAGGGTCCGAAAGGATGCCCCAGACCGCCGCCGCGCCTGTGTCCATCACCTTGCAGCCAGGATCCAGGTCCTGGAGGGCACCCATGCGCGTAAAATAAGCCGGGGGACGGTCGTAAATGAGGCGGTCAAGTTCTCCGCCCCCAGAAATGAACTCCCGCCAGAAACGGAACCTGAACTCCCGGTTGCTCATCACCACAGTCTCCCCGTGGTCCTGCACCGCGACAGCGAGACGTTTGGGGAATTCCAGCCCGAATTCCTCCAGGGCCCTTCTCAGCCCCGCCAGATCCAAATCCCCAAGCCTTACTTCGAAAGCGTCTCCGGGGTTTTCTTCAACCATCTCCACCCCTAAGGCCTTCACATTTTCCAGATTGTCATGAAAGGTTTTGGCCGCCGCCGGCGTGGCGTAAGCCTTCAGTCCTGCCTGGAGATGGGCCTTTAAGGCCACAGTGCTGGCACCGCCCCCCATGACAACCCCGGATAAGAACAAGTCCCTGCCCTCCACCGTCACCTGGCGGATGCGCTGGGCCACTATCTGGGTCTGGCTGGGCATTACCATTTTCGGGCAATTCTCCAGGTTCTTGCCGGGTAAGTAAAGCAATATGTCCTGGGTACCTGAACCCACATCAATTGCCAAAACCGCTTCTGTCATCTTTGACCCCTCCTAGCCCCACAAGCGTCTTCCGAGCCAAGGGCGCCTTATCTCCACCGCCTGATGCGGGCACAGCTCCTGACAGCAAAAACAGCGGATGCATTTTTCCAGATCCACCACCGGCCGCTTCGCTTCATTCAAAACCAGGGCCTGAGGCGGGCAGTTATGCACACAATCCGAGCACCCCGCACATTTTGAGTGGATGAAGCGCGGCTTCGGCCTCAGCCGGTTTACAACAGCATCCTGCAAGACCTTTGGGACCTTGCTGTCAAGAAAATTGCTGCCGGGAAATCCCTTGGGAATTTTGTACCCTTTGACAGCCAGTTCCGAGACCTGGCTGCCTACTAGATCCACTTCCTCCAGCCGGGACACCAGGCCCCTCATTCTCCCTGCTGCAATTGTCGCCACCTGCTCAGGCTTTAGCCCGATTAGGCCGGCAGCCACAACATCAAGGGCAAAGCTATCCGTGCTGGCCAGGACAGCGCCAACCTGCCGCGGTGTACCAGCGGATGGTCCGGCCCCTTCCATACCGACCACGGCGTCCATGATTGCGAGCCCTGGTTTGACCAGTTGGGATATGTCACACAAAAGCTCCGCAAAGTCCCTGACGTTTGGCATTTTCAAATGATATTCTGCCTTGTTTAGACCGGGAATAACCCCGAACAAAACCTTCACTGCGCCCGTCATGGTCGTCAGGCCATGGGTCTTCAGCTTGGAGAGTGAAATCACTTCATCAGCTCTGGCGTAGCAGCTTGTAACAGTAAGGCTCCTGGTCACCTTGCCTTCCGGGCAGGGGACGGTAACTTCGCCTAAGTCCCAGTTCAGCTCCGCCCCGGTCCGTTCGGACACAGCCTGAATTCCGGTCACAGCGTAGACGTTCTTCAACGCCCTCTGGTTGTAGGGTCCTCCCGGGCTGTCACCGATGACCGGGATTCCCCCCGCCTCCTGTACCAGCCGGACCACAGCCTCTACCACCGCCGGGTGGGTGGTTACGGCCTCCTCGGGCTTTTTCTTCATCAAAAGGTTTATCTTCAGGAAAACCCGCTGACCGGGTTTGACAAACTTGGTTATGCCCCCTAGGCTCTCCACTGCGCGGCGGACACTGGTTTCAATCTGACCATAGTCATAATCCGTGCACTTGACCAAGGCCACCTGTGGCTTTGCTGCCATGCTTCATCCCCCAATGCTTAATTGGCCGCCGCTCTACCACTCTCCGGGCAATCACCGAACAGGTCACCCCTGCCGGGCTCCTGGCACCGGCTCACCACAGGGTCCAGGCGAAAGAATTCCCTCCCCAGGTAGTAGGCCATTTTCTCCTCACCCATTGCCAAAAACTTGTTGAAAGAACCCCCCTGGGTACGGTGGCACTTCAAGGCCGCGGTCTTGCTGGTTGCAAAAGCTGCCGTATCAATTACCGTGTCAGGTTCGGACCGGTTTGAATCGGCATGGCCAAGAGCTTTTTTGATCCGGGACGGAAAAGCCGGGTAATACACCCGCGGCACCCGGAAGGGCTCTCCCGGGAGCTCAGGCAGATCAGGCCGTGCCGCAAGCTTAAGCCCTGAGACCGTATAGTGGTGAATGGCTATATGGTCCTGGTGGCCGGAAGACCCATCCGGGCCAAAGGTGATAACCACCTCCGGCCTGAACTCCCGTACCACTCGGGCAATTTTTAAAGCAGCTTCAAGGGGATCGGCCTTGGAAAGCTCCTTATCCCGGTAATCCAGAAAGTGTACTTCCCGGATGCCTAATACTTTGGCCGCTTCCCTGGTCTCCGCTTCCCGGATCTGCCCCAGCTGGTCCGCTTCGCAAACACCCGCCGTTTTCCCCGCTTCTCCCCGGGTGGCGCAAAGCAAGCGGATTTCAACACCCTGGGCGGCATATTTAGCGATGGTGCCGCCCGCTGAAAAAGATTCGTCATCTGGATGAGCATATACCAGCAAAATAGACTTCCTATCCACTGTTAGCCTCCGTTGAACATTTAGGTTATATCTGTTATTATATACTTTTTTTATGATAAAAAAATTATGAAGACGATTTTTGCAAGAAATAGTTATGGAGTTCTACTATAGATAAGTCGAAACACCTTTACATTTTGCGGGCCAAATCTTTGCTTCAGCGATTAATAACTAAATTTTTCTTCCTTGATAAGTTATTTACAATTACCTATTCCCTAGCAGGAAAGGGGATAATCAACCCATCACACGTATTCAAGCGTACAGGATAATTAACGATGCTTGCGGTCTAGCGAAAATAAAAGGGTCAATCGGCACTCATACGCTGCGGAAGACATTTGGCTATTGGGCCTACAAGCAGGGCACGGATATTACTTTGTTAATGAAAATTTTTAATCATTCTGCACCGTCAATCACGCTACGTTATATCGGAATTACACAGGAAGACATTAACAATGTTTACGTTAATTTGAACCTGTAAATAATGACAAACATTGATTTTCACCTTAACAAACTGGTTTTCTTATGTTATACTGTTCTAGCAAAACAAACAATGAGCTGCTCCATTTGACGAAAAATGAGTTGTTCTTAACAAAAAGTGGCGTAAAATAAGGCTTTTTCATGCCGATGTGGCTCAGAGGTAGAGCAGCTCACTCGTAATGAGCAGGTCGTCGGTTCGATTCCGACCATCGGCTCCACAGAAAGACTAGACACCGCAAGGGATTGCGGTGTCTTTCGTTATATACAACAAGTGCATAAAATGGCCTTTGGGGACAATCTTGGGGACAGTTCTGGCCAAACCATGCACAACGAAACTCAATTTAAACCAAGAACTCACCAGACTTCATGAAGGAAACCCTCAAATTGTGTCAAAGAATTACTGAGAGAGAATCTAAGAGGAGGGGTTTAGAATGGCTAACGACTTGAGTGCGTACGAAGAAATGCCCTATAGAAAATTCATGGCACGTGCAGAAATGCAGAAAATTTTAAACACACTCAGCGGAATTCTTAAGGGTATCAACCTAGATCTAGAAATCACCGGCTCCGAGATTGATGAATTGCGGCATTGGTGTAATTACTACCGTAAATATAAGGATTGGCACCCATTTAATGAATTAATTCAGCTTATAGACGCCTCAATCGAGGATAACATCTTAAGCCCAGAAGAGCTTAAAGATATTAAATGGCTGCTCTCCAGCATCCAATACAGAAGCAAAGACTATTATGAGAAAATCAGTGCTTCAATGCAGGTCCTTCATGGTATCTTGCACGGAATCCTTGCCGATAACACCATCAGCGACGACGAAATAGACAAATTGATGTTATGGATTAATGACCATGAATACCTAAAAGGTACATACCCATATGACGAAGTCGACAGCCTCCTAATATCGATTCTCGAGGACGGACTGGTGACTGAAGAAGAACGTAATACCTTAAAGGCCTTTTTTGGTGAATTTATAGACACAACCCTTTCGTTTAATCTTAATCAAGCCGAACTGGATGAACTTAAGGAAAAATATAACGTAAAAGGCATCTGTGCGTCATGTCCAGAAATCACCTTCAAAGATTCAGTGTTTTGCTTCACCGGCGCTTCCATTCGTACAACAAGGCAAAACCTCAAGGCCATAATTGAACGGCTTGGTGGCAAATATAGTGATACTGTCACCAAGCAAATTGACTACCTCATAGTAGGAGCGGACGGTAACCCATGTTGGGTATTTGCCTGTTATGGCCGCAAAGTGGAAAAGGCCATTGATATGCGCAAAGGCGGTCATAGAATAACCATTGTCCATGAAAATGACTTTTGGGATGCACTCCAGGATACTGGTATGGGTGCAGAGAGGTAGTCGTGCCCAACAGAGGTTCTCCGCTACTCCAGCACCTGACGGAGTGCTTTTCGTTTTCGGGGTAATCCTTGCCAGTTAGATTATCTGAAAATAAAATTCCCCTTCCTGTGTTGGAAGGGGAATTAGTTATTCTTGAAGGTCCCTTTATTAACTCCGTTTTTGTTGCTCAATCATGTTATATACATTTACGAGTGGTAGCATAACTGCAGGTTGATTAGCTTGTTGACAAATCCCTGCCAAAGTGCTTCTCAGAAAAGGAAATAAGGCTGCGGTTCCATTAATTTCTCCAATTTGCCGAAGCTCATCCTCGGTTGTTTCCCTATCAACTTCAAAAACGCCGTTAAGCTTGACTGAAACGGAAAAAGGATAGTTCTTCTTCGTAGCATCATTAAAAACACTCGCCTCTAACATAACAACTATTTTCCGCTCATTAAGGTTGGTTTCAACTCCAACGTTCACAGTAAATTCAATGTCGACAGAACCAGATGGTACGAATCCTGGATTTAGCTGAAAATTAATGTTCTGAACATTATACCCAAGGAAACTTACCCTAGTACTCTTTATACCCTGCTCATTTTGCACTGGAAGCTTGTCCATTTTTAGGCAATATCCTTTTCATAAAAATAATCTAATCTAGGCGTATTAAAGTTAATAGATGAATCGTAAACGCCCACAAGCTTTATGGAATTGGTCTTCCCAGCCTTATACGAGACGCATAGATTTTGCTCACCTGTATTAGCAACTACATCAAAGGACATGGTGTCAGGGCAGTCTAATATGCCGGCCTCCTCAAGGTCCTTCTTAAATTGTTCGGGCGATACCGTGTTAAGGTATTCATCCATAATTTGCGCGACTTCATCAATTAGCATCTAAACCGCCTCCTCAACAACATCGCTTATACAGTCCACGTTCTTAACACAAACCTGATACTGCATTCGCGGAATGTTAGTGACCGCATCTGTCCATTGATATCCTGGGGCGTTGAGTCCAGCCTTAACCACGTCAATTGTTTCACCGGTGGTGCGAGTGAACTGCTGACACATCAAATTTATTGCCACAACGTCATTTATAACCTTGTTCTTATGGCCCTTTTCCTTGTTAGCTTCAGCAATGCGTTTTCTAATGCCAATAAAAACATTCCACTCTCTACCCTTGGTGATATCCAAGACGTTGTTGGCTTCGATCCGTGCTTTTAGTACTGCCCAGTTTCTAACAAAACCTTTTATTTTTATAGCCCAATTTTTGGCCTCAACCGGGTCATCCTCAAAAAAGTAGACTCCTTCTCCAAACCATTGTTCTTCTCCAATAGACACCTTAAACCCGGAGTCCAATATTTTAGGGACATTTTCGCGACTTGTTCCATGGTGGCCAATTATTATTACCACTAGTCTTTCCTCTTAGTATATTTCTCAAACGGCACAAAATGCCAGCCATTGGTAAGTTTACGGCTATACCAAGTAATGCTGGTCAAAAACTCATGAAATTATCTGATAATTTCTGTTTCCAGTAATTTAAAGTTAACGCGGTTTGACACATAAGTCAAGACCAAACGTCTTTTCGTCCTAAACAGAGTGCCAGAGAGCCATTGAGCACCAGAGCACCGAAATTACGTGAGGGCCTTCGAGCCCCGTACTTTTCCCTTGCCCAAGGTTGAGTGCGGGGTCTTCGCTTTCCGATCCCCATATTGTAGAATTGTACCAGAGCGCCAGTGCACCCACAAAGCCTCGCATTGTTTGGATGTGGGGTTTTGTTATGCCGATTATCCTTGGTACCCTCCCTGGGCCCCAAGTATCGGCCGATACTACAAGGAGTTTTTGCCCCAGGCCATCTACAGTAATTGGTTCTTTTGGCGTAGTTTAAACAACAGGCCTGCTATGCAATCTGCTCAAGGTGTGACGGATGTTCCTTTGGGGAAATGGGGGGGGTTGTCGACCATTAATCATCTTTGATGTTTTCCCGCTCCTTTAGAAACTCCTCAAGATCTTTGACCTTGATCCGCCATACCCGGCCAAGTTTAACCGCCAAAGTTGGCCAGCAACCAACATACAGTTATCCTTATTTTTTTGAAGCGGACCCGGGTTCGTCATAGGATGCAATCTGACGCTTCCTGGAGGATTATAAATCGGCGACTAACCCACACCTGACTTATTTACCTTTATCTAAACGTTTAACTCCCGACCAAAACATTATTTTTTATCCCCAAAGGACATACAGTTCTCCTAGGGGGTGTTTTTCTATGAGAGCAAAGACACATGCAGCTCTAGGAGCAGCCGTCTATTGTGGAACCGTATTGCTTGGCTTAGTTCAAATGGACCATATCCTTACTCTTGATGGAATTTTATCGGCGATAGCAGGATCAGCGTTGCCGGATGTCGACGTTAATTTTGGCGATCATAGAGGTGTAACACAAAGCCTTATAGCGGCTGGCGGTGTAACCTTGATACTTTTAGTTGCGGCGCTTTTTATCCCGTTTCTGATTCCGGTATTAGTAGGTCTGGAATGTGGTTACCTATCTCATATTCTAGCGGACATATTTACTGATAGCGGCGTGCAATTGCTGTGACCGCGGCGACGTCCCAAAGTATCCCTGCATTTATGGACATACCGAACAGGTTTGATTCCTGAGTTTATTTTGATTATTGTTTTGGTCTGTTTTAGTATTTACGCTACGATAAAAATTCTTTGGACAGTGTTTTAAGGGTAATTCTGTTTCGATTCACTCCCTCTTTGCCACATAAGCAGGGGAAAATCGGTAAAAGTTAGGCATGAGGTGAGTTAAATGGATTTAGTTTATGAATTAATCGCATTTATTGTTATGGTCGTTGTGGCCGAAAAGCTCTTCAAGGCGT
>JAJYNB010000068.1 GCA_021786555.1 Bacillota bacterium
CAGCTTTAAGCTGATCAAATTTTTGTCTTTTGGGGTATATTCCAGGTTAGCGTGTCACGCCACAATTTCTCCATGCTGTATACGGCGCTGTCCACCAGTTTTATGCCAACTTTCGCCAACTCATTTCCTACCAGATCCAGTACCGGAGTCAGCCGTTTGACGCCTTTCGTTTCGGCGGCCTGATTCTCAAGAGCGTTGTCTGGCCCAGGCATAATGGCTGCTGCCGGCGACACCAGCAGTAAGAGCAAGAGCACTGTGGCCCCGAGTCTGCGCATTTCAGCATCAGCCCCTTTCCGGCATTAGCTTATCCCGCTGACAACTTTTCATTCGCCTTTGATGCTTTCTTTAATCAGACCGGCCAATACTTTTGCCACAGCCTGGGCTGCTCTGTCTGCCTCCTGGGTGGTGTTGTACTGGTCGCCGAACTCCAAGAGCAGGGCATGGTGGAGCAGGTGCTGGTTGTAGCGCGCATCAGTGGCATAATAGATTGGCGAAAAGAGGCCAGGGTATAATTCATTGCCCCTTGTTATCAAATCTTTGGCAAATTTTTCGTTTTGCTGCCAGTTGTCATGATGTGTTCCCAACACTAGCATGACCTTGGTGGCGGGCTTTCCGTCCACCATTACCACCCTCTTGCTTTTTCCTTCGGGCAGTCCATCCCTATGGATGTCCAGGAGCGCCTGGAGCCTGGGATTTTCCTTTACCATTCGACTTGCGGTTATGATAGATTTACTGTAAGCTTGATCCCGCACCGGCTCATCGTGAATTGTATCACTGCGCACAGTTGGAATGCCCGCGCTCTCCAGAGCGCCCGCCAAGGCCGCAGCCACCTGGGCTATTTCCCCGTTGCCGGATTCGTAAAGTTCCCCTCCGTCTCCAGTGTAACTCTCTGAATTATGGCTGGTATAAATGCCTGCCAATGCTGGCCCCGGCGGACCGGGGGCCGGCTCAGGCTGAGACTCTTCAATTGGTTCCAGGATAGGGCCTTCTTGTTCGGGGTCAGCCGGATTGAAGGTTGGTTTTGACTCCATGGCTGCCACCGGAAGCTGCAGGCTGAAAAAAGTCCTGGGGTCCGTCATGTCCACCCGGGTTAAAGTGTAAAAACTAAGCGTTAATAACCTGGTGCGGCCTGAGGCTACCACGTCATGGTTTACGCAGCCCAACACGGGCATACCTTCCACCAATAAAAATCGACTGGGAAAACCTTGTTTTTCTACCGTCCCGATCATTCCTCCCGCCATGCGCTGCAGACTGGGCAGGGACAAAAAGCTGCGGACCTCCTGCACGGTTGCGGGAAACTGCTTATAGCAGGCAGCAAAAAGCAGGAATATAAAAAATAAAACTAGTCCCCGCCGGGCTAGAACATGCTGTCTATTCCTTTTTGGGTACCCGCCAAGCATAGTTTGTCCCTCCTGCCTGTTTCCTGTAAATATGTTTATGACGGTAGTCCTGCCTGTTAGAACCCTGGTTTTTTAACTCCCTGTATAACGGCAAATTTTTAGGCGCCCGGTCGGGCGCCTAAAAGGTGCGTTTATTAAGTTTAGCTACTTTAATTCAGTTGGTACGAAGGCATCCACCAGACCAATAACCAAGGCAGCCAAAAGAGCTCCTATAATGGAAACCCGAATAGCTCCCGGCACGATAAACTGGCTTAGGTAAATAACCACAGCTGACGTAATAAAGCCTACAATCCCCCTGTGAGTCGGAGAAATCCTGTCTTTGAACAGACGCTCGATCAGCCATCCCAACGCGGCAATGACCAGGGCGGCAATCAGTGCTCCGATAAAGCCCGAAACAGCAAAACCCGGGATAATCCAGCTAACTACCAGTAAGACCACGGCAGAAACTATAAATCTCACTATTGTGCCAAGCATCGATAGTACACCACCTTGTTTTTGATGTTTGTTTCCTTTTTATCTTTCCCTTCGCAAACAAAACTATTCAATATCATCAGAACCTTGCATTTCTTTAACTCCCATGGTACAATGTAGGCTGTCACGCGTTATGAGTGTGTTCGTTTTTCTTAAAGGAGGTGACTTGGGTGCCGAATATCAAATCAGCCGTTAAGCGGGTTCAGTTAACAAAGCAAAGGACTTTGAAGAATGCTTCTCAAAGGTCCTCTCTGCGTACTGCAATTAGACGCTTCGAGGAGGCCCTGGCCACCGATCCTGCAAGCGCGAAAACGTCCTTGGGCAAAGCTGTCCGGTCTTTGGACAAAGCTGTCGCCAGAGGTATTATTCATAAAAATGCGGCAGCCCGCAAGAAATCGCGTCTCAGCCGCAAGTTGAACAAAGTTGTAGGCTAACAAAGCACAACGCGTGCCCCCACCAAGGGCACGCGTTTTACTTTTCGTTATTACGGCTTTAGGCTGAGAGGTTTAGGCTAAGGCCGCGGCCGATACATACTACAGCCAATTCCAATAACAAGGCCGGGCTGCCTTTGCTGGTTTTTAATGCCAGATCGATTTCAAGGCATATTTCGAGAGCTTGTTCCAGCTGCTCAACTGAGAAATTGCGGGCCTGACCGATTATTTTTCCGGCCGGATAAGGGTGCATTCCCAGTGCCCTAACCAGATCCTCCTGGGAATATCCCTCTTCAGTCAGAGACTTGACCACCAGAATCAGACGCAGCTGCCGGCTGATCATGGCAAGCATCCTTAAGGGCAATTCACCCTGCCCCATGATTTCCCGCAGCTTTTCCAGGGCCAGGGTGCTGCGCTTCTCGCCGATAAAGTCAACCAAATCGAAAATACTTGCTTCGGCCGAAGCTGAGGCAGCCAGTTTTACCTGTTCAATGCTAACCCTCTCCTGGCGCAAATCCAGCAGGGAAAGCTTCTCAATCTCGCCGCACAATATTCCCATATCTTCCGGGTTAAGAGCCACCAAGTACTGCAGGGCCTGTGCGTCAATTTTTTTTCCCAGACGCCGGAACCGGTCTTTGGCCCAGTCCTCTAACTCCCTGCGTTTGATATGTTTGAACTCCAGTGCCTGTCCCGTTTTGCTGACTGCCTTAAAGGCCTTGGTCCTGCTGTTCACGCTGTCGCCCGTAACGAATACCAGACAGGTACCCGGGTTAGGCTCCTGCAGGTAGTTCAACAGGTTGATATCACCGTCTCCCTGCTCTTCCTCGTCCTCGCCCTCCGTTTTTTTCCCCATGCTCTTAAAATAGGTGGGGTTTTCCACAATAACCAGCCTGCGCTCGGCAAAAAAACTCACCGTGTTAGCCGCATCAATGATTTCTTCTGTCCTGGCCTGGGCCGCATCAATAATTGACAGGTTAAACTGCCCCATGTCTCCGGAGGCCAAATGCTTTTTTAACGCTGCTACCGATTTTTCCCGCAGGTAGCTCTCGGAGCCATAGAACAGATAGACAGGCGCAATCATGCCGCGCTCTATATTATTCACTAATGCCTGGTAAACCTTCACCGGCAAACCCCTTCCCGCTTTTGCTATGAGTATTGTACAACGCCAGTTTTCCCAGGTCAAAAATTAATTCCGGCAACGCAACAGGCGTGCGGGTCTTTACCTGCGCGCCTGAGGTTTTCTGACATAAAAGGGCCCCCCTGATAACAGGGGGGCAAGAAAAGAGGAGGAGAAAAGAGATGTTCCCCTATATATTTTCCCAAAGCCCTCCAGTTTAAACATAACTGAGAAAATATTTTTCCTCACGGCGCTTTCAGAATCAGCCGGCTCTCCCGGCCCGCATATAAAGCCAGCTCTCTGCCGTCCGTCCGTACGGCAACCAAGCCGTCCCTGTCAGTACGCAACAGCGGGGTATTCCTTTCCCGCCAGTAAGCACTCACTTCCGGAGCCGGCTGCCCGAAATTGTTTTTGCCTACCGAAATAACCGCCGCCACCGGGCTCAGGCGGTCCAAAAAATCCCGCTGCATCGCATACTTGCTGCCGTGGTGGGGGATTTTCAGCACCGTAAAGTTCCCCGGCATACTTGCGGACAGGATTGTAAGGGCCTCCATTTCCACGTCGGCGGTCAATAGGACTGACCGGCTGCCATAAAAAAGTCCCATCACCAGCGAATTGTTATTCAAGTCTGAATGGGTTCCCGTCAACAACGCACCTGGTGAAAATACCCGCAGTTGTAGGCCCGGTTCCAAATTCAGGGCCTGTCCTGCCGTTAATTCGCTCACCGGCACGCTTCGCTGAGTAAGTTCCCGCCTGAGCTGTTCCCATAACCCCAAGGGTTCCCCGCCTGCCGCCAAAGGCGGGGTGTAGAACTTATTTACCGGTAAGGTTTTTACAACCTCAATCAGACCACCGCTGTGGTCATCATGGGGATGAGTCAGGAAAACCCCGTCTAAACGGCTGATGCCGCGGTTGAGCAAGTAGGGGACGACCACCGACTTCCCTGCGTCAAACTCCGGGCTGCGCGGTCCGCCGTCAACCAGGTAATGCCTGCCGCCCGGGGTGGAAATCAGGATGCTGTCCCCCTGGCCCACGTCCAAAAATTCCACCTGCAGTTCATGCCGCAAGGACAGCCCTGTCATAGCCAGAGGAACAAGGAGCAGAGCAAGCAGCAGGACTATACCAAAGGCCTTCTTACCGGCGGCAAAGCTTTTAACTTTTTCAAGGTGCCGCCAAACACCGGCTGCCCTAGCCCGCACACTATCCCGGCGCAGCCAAAGCAGCAAGCCAACGTAATAAGCCACAACCAGGCCCACCGGAGGGCGGATTACCCAGAGGGCGGCGCCAGGGACCCGGGCCATACCCTCCAAAATACCCAGGGTAATCTTTATCAGCCAGTCCAGCGGCAAGAGCAGCAGCTTTCCCAAGGCGGGAAAAATCAGCCCTGCGCTCACCGCCGCCAGGCCGATTTCCAGAATCAACGCCAAGAACCAGGTCACCAGGATATTGGCCAGGATGCCAACCAGGGAAACCTGATAAAAATAATAGGCCAAGAGGGGCAGGGTCGTAACCTGTGCCGCCAGAGGGAAAAGAACCATGTCCCTAATCTGAGACGGCAATTGCGGCAGCCGGGAAGCAAACTCGGGTACCAGCTCAATCAGTCCCCAGGTGGCGGCAAAGGAAAGTTGAAAACCCGCATCCGTGAGAAAACGCGGATTATAGGCCAGCATCAAAAACGCCGCCAGGGCCAGGGAGTTTAACCCCTCCCCCCGGCGGCTTAAGCCGTAGCCGCCTAAGACCAGGAGTGCCATCAAGGTCGCCCGTATCACCGGCCCTTCACCGCCGGGGAGCACTGCATAAAATTCCACCACTGCTGCGGTCAGCGCCAGCTGCGCAAGTCTGGGCAAAAAACTTGTAAGCATTAAGCCAAGAAAAAGAACAAAGGCTACATTGGAACCCGATACGGCAAATGCGTGCAGCACGCCTGTGGTCGAAAACACTTCTTTATCATCCGGTGCCATTTTGTCCGTATCCCCGAACAAGATGCCCTGGAAAACGGAATTCTCCCTCTCGCCCATAACCTGGCTGGTTAAGGCCCTGGCCCTGGCCCGGAAACCCTCTACGGCCCATCTCCAAGGACTGCCGTCTTGGCTAAGAATCACAGGCTTAACGTAAGTCTTGATTTGGGTAAAAGTACCGCGGCGCTCCAAATAGTCACGGTAGCTGAAGCTGCCCGGGTTGCCGCTCTCCCGTATAAGTTCCGGCCTGCCCGTCACACGGAGGATCTGCCCACTGGCAAATTCCCGTGTTACACCCTGCGGCAGGTAAACCAGCAGTTCCTCCGAGCCTTTCTGCCCTGTCCCCTCGATTTCCAACAGCTTCAGGGTCAGAGTCTGGCGGTTGTCCTGCACCCTGACATGAGTCACTTCCCCCTTGATAGTGACATCATGACCGGTCACACCGGCCAGCAGCGATGGAGAGGTCCCCGCTAAAAGGTACCAGACTGTACCCAGGGCGAAAAACCAAACCCACAGCACATACTTGAAACGGGAGTCACCCGCCCCCCATTTCAAGCAGAGCCAGGCAGAAGCCGAAATTAAAGCAGCCGCCAGCAGGTAGCCGGCCTGGCCCATGAGCAAACCCAGGGCCATACCCATAACCACAGCGGCTGAGATCCCAACCAGCGGCCGGATCATCTCAATCCACCGTAATCAGGTCAGCCATGTCTGCATATTTCTTGTCCCCGATGCCTGACACATCCTTCAGATCCTCCGGTCTCTGAAAAGGACCCTTTTCGCTGCGGTAAGCGATTATCCTCTCCGCCATGGCAGGACCTATGCCGGGCAGGGTATCCAGTTCCTTGGCATCGGCCGTGTTGATATTAACCTTGCCGCCGGATTTGGGGCTGGGACTGCTGCCTGGATTCGGTGTCGATGTACCGGTGCTACTATTTGCCGCTTGCTGTTCTCCAAGCCGCGGCACCATTATTTTTTGGGCGTCCTTCAGCTTTTCCGCCAGGTTTAGGTTGTTAAGATCCGACTCGGCGGTCTGTCCCACCGCCAGCAAGGCATCGGCCAGCCGGGCCCCTGCCGGAAGCTTGACCAATCCAGGCTTCGACACAGCCCCCGTTACATAGACCACTATCTCCTGGTTTTGTGCCGCCTGTACCGGCTCCTGGGTGGCAGGCGCCGGCACAGGCGACGCTTTTAACCCGACAAAAGCCTTGATTCCTATTCCTGCGGTCAAAGCGATAACCAGGGTGAGCAGGAATATCTTGACTCTCCTGTCCTCAAGCACAGTGACCACCTCTTTCAGACCAACTATTCTCTAAAGGCGGCCCCCTGCCCTAGCAGAAGATTGACTAGCTTTGTCACAAAAGATGGATAGGCGCAAGAAAAAACCTCTCCCTGGAGACAAGTCTTACGCCTTCAAAGGAGAGGTTTTTAAGCTAATACCCTTGCATCAAACTGACTGCTAAAAATTAATTGAACACGTCCATTTTGTTACGAGAGCGTGACGCAAAACCCCGGGGTTCTTAAGTTTCCGCGCCAGGTCACCACTTTCCCTGTCAAGTCCAGGGGCCGTTTCGCCCACTTAAAAACGCTAGCAAAGAATGGCTCTTGTTGGCAATCTGTCAACTTTGAGTTCGACACTCTGTTGTTCGCATACGTTTAGTAGTTTTTCTTTATCCTTTGCCTTTTGTTCAACCTGTTTAAGCCATGCTTCAAGACCCCCGATTCCGGTCAATACTGGTTCGGGCCAACTTTTCATGTGTGATTTAGCAAGTTCTAACCCCTTTTGTACTTCTACGGAACTACCGCACCATGCACTGACCAAAATCAAATCTTCAAATGTTTGAGGAAGAAAAGGGTCTGTCCTTCTTTCTATAAAAGTCTTATATCCGTTTGCAACTGTTTCCAGCTTGAGGTCAGCTTCAAGAGGAATCAAAGCTGTCTCCCTCATTATTAACGCCATGTCTTTATACTTTCTTTCATGCCATTCCAAGTGAACATATTGCCTATTAAGTGTTGTTTTCAAACCTAAAGATACTACTGGGAATGGACGAGCCAAATTATGTACATGAAATGTCGGAATATAGCTCTCATTACCAGATTTCACTTCCAGCAGAACACCAACAAGCAGTGGCCCTAAACGGTTCATTAGATGCATCGGTTTGAATACTCCTAGTGACGGAAACAATTGATTCCAGTCTGAGGTGATCCTTTTTTTGTCTGCGGATGTCATCCTTTTCCATGTCATGGGTTTACCTCCGTAATACTTGTAATGCCTGTTGGGCCATTATTTAAGATCTTGTCAATTTGCGATTGAGATAATCCACTTCCTGGGTTTTGTGTAAATTTGTAATCCCATACTTCCCCAGTGTTTACATCTCGCACATCTATTCGAACACTCCTTTTTGTTCCATAACTAACAGGTAAATGATTTAGCCAACTTGCCTCCGTTTCTAAACCTTTGTTTC
>JAJYNB010000095.1 GCA_021786555.1 Bacillota bacterium
ATGTCTTTGATCAACTCCTTCAGCCGTTCATCAACACCTTCGATGAGAACCTTACGCCGGTATTTCGGACACCACACGACATGGTACTTACAGGAGAAAGTAATGTTGTTATTCCTTTTATATTCCATAATACCATTATATGGAAAATGGCTATATGATACAAGCATTTCCGATGCCTTACCCCATGGCTAAATCCAGGGGCATGCGGCTAATCCTTTTGGTCATTATTGCCGGATGAAGGAGACAAGTTGTGATATAGTGTTCAACAAATTCCTGAAGAAGATATCCCTGTAGCATAACAAAATTCATATGCAATTCAAACGCGAAAAAGCCCATAGATTCAACAACTATGGGCTTCTCACGTCTTTCAAACTGTAAAAGTCAGGCCGGATGAAGGAGACAAGCCCGTCATTATTACCGGATGAAGGAGACAAGTTGTGATATAATACTATCATCTTGTTTTTAGCGGGTGTGATTTGATGGCAAAGTTTGAACTGATTGCAACGACTGCCTTTGGCCTGGAGTCCGTGGTGGCACGGGAAGTCAAACAGCTCGGATTTGAAGGCGTCAATGTTGAAAACGGCAGGGTGGTTTTTAGCGGGGATGAAGCGGGAATTTGCCGCGCCAATCTCTGGCTTCGCTCGGCAGACCGTGTACTGGTTAAAATGGGCGAGTTTAGGGCCAGGACCTTTGAAGAACTCTTCGAGGGCACCAAAGCGCTGAATTGGACTGACTGGCTGCCCGAGGACGGAAATTTTCCGGTGGAAGGAAAGTCTCTCAACTCCACCCTGTTCAGCGTACCCGACTGCCAGGCTATCGTCAAAAAGGCCGTTGTGGAAAAGATGAAGCAGAAGTACAGGCGTTCCTGGTTCGAGGAGCAAGGGCCACGCTATAAGATTGAAGTGGCGCTGCTCAAAGACACAGCTACATTGACAATTGATACCAGTGGGGCTGGGCTGCACAAACGGGGCTACCGCCAGCTGGTGGGGCAGGCGCCCCTGAAAGAAACCCTGGCCGCCGCTCTGGTGTCTTTAAGCCGCTGGCGGGAAGACCGGGCACTGATTGACCCTTTTTGCGGCAGCGGCACTATTCCAATCGAGGCGGCCCTGATTGCCCTAAATATTGCCCCGGGGCTCAAACGTGAATTTGCCGCCTCTAAGTGGCCCAATGTCCCTGCAAACTTGTGGCGGGAAGCCCGGGATGAGGCAAATAGCCATATCAGGCAGGACTTAAGCCTGAAGATAATCGGGACTGACATAGACGGTGAGGTTCTGAGCCTGGCCCGCCACCACGCCAGGCAGGCAGGGGTGGAGCGGTACATCCACTTTCAGCAGCTGCCCGTCAGTGAGATCCGTTCCAGCCACAAGTACGGCTGGGTACTCTGCAATCCCCCCTACGGGGAGCGGCTGGGTGACCCCCAGGAAGCGGCTGCACTTTACACAGAGATGAAGCAGGCCTTCAAAAGCCTGGACACCTGGTCCTTTTACGTGCTGACCGCTTATCCCGAATTTGAGCATTTGTTCGGCCGCCGGGCTGACAAACGGCGCAAATTATACAACGGTCGCCTGGAATGTCAATTTTACCAGTTCTTCGGACCCAAACCGCCCCGTCCGGACAAAGACTAGGCGGTGGAAAGCGCCATACTGTACAAAACAGCAATGAGCAGGAATCGACCGTACTCTCCCAAGGGAGGTCGGCCGATTTGTTTAACTAACCAGGTTGTCAATCCCCCTTGAACAGGGTGTTGAGGTACTCTGCCAACAGCTTCTCTTCCGCTTCACGGAAGCCAAGTACATTGCGCATGATCGCATCACCCCTGCAGGTTCTGTCTGTATTTTCGCACATTTGGCGCAGCCGCTGTAAACTGTGTCTGACGATGTCCAGCCTCCGTTCCAGGCATTCCCGTATTTCGGAGGCTTCAAGCACATGGCTTCCCTCAATGGCCACATTGAGATCAAGGTAAAACCATTCCAATGTGCCTAAAAGCTCCTTGACGGAAGATCTTAATTCCTGCAAGCCGGCTTCAGTAACAAAGAACCGCTTGCGTTCCGGGGCTTTACCTTCCCGCTCCACCTCAAATTTAACGAAATCTTTTTTGTTCAAACGCTCCAGCACCTGGTAGATGGAAGCAATTCCTATCTTCACCCAAAGCCGCATATTGCGGGTTTCAATCTGCTTCTCAATTTCGTAGGCGTAGGAGGGTTTTTCATGTACCAGGCTTAAGACTATGAGTTCAACGTTGGATAGCATGGCATTACCTCAATTTATTCTGTAATATTATAGACTATAATACCATTGTTAGTAACATAAATCCAGAGAGACGCAACTCATTTTTGAGGTTATGTC
This sequence comes from Bacillota bacterium, assembly GCA_021786555.1. Classification (GTDB taxonomy): domain Bacteria; phylum Bacillota; class Desulfitobacteriia; order Desulfitobacteriales; family JAJXUE01; genus JAJZPO01. The sequence goes on from JAJYNB010000095.1 coordinate 2,347, forward strand.
GGACGGAAGGTAGTACAGGGGTATTTTAAAAATAGGAACGGGCCTTAATGGTAAAGGCTTGCAAGGAAAGGCATCTGGACGAATAGGCAAAAGCCATGTTTCGAAGTAATTCGACTATGGCTTTTGCCTTGACTTTGTCCTTGACAGGCAAGCCTGACTCGGGATATTATGGTATATAATAGTATAGTCCATAAGCTGCATTAAAAAAATTCATTTTGTCTGCACCGGGACTTGGGTTGCGGGTTGAAGCTAAATTAAAGCACCGTCGGTCCCCGAAGCAGCCAAAAAGGACCAATTAAAAGATTAGGGGGCTAAGAGATGTTTAGAGAAGCTTATATCATTGATGGCGCCAGGACAGCCTTGGCAAGATACGGCGGTTCGTTAAAAGAAGTTCACCCCGTGGACCTGGGTGCGGCTGTGGTCAAAGAAGCTATCAGAAAAGCCGGTGTGGAACCCGCTAAAGTGGATACAGTGATAGTGGGCAGCGCGCTCCACTATGACCATAACGGGAACTACTTCCACCGCCACGTGGGTTTGAAGGCTGGACTGCCGATTGAAACCACGGGCTTAGGTATCAATGTCCTGTGCGGAACCGGTATTCAGGCTGTTGCCACAGCGGCCCAGCAAATCCAGCTTGGTATCGCCGATATCGTAGTAGCTGTGGGCGTTGAAGCCATGGACCAGCTGCCCTACCACGTCGATGCCAAGAAAGTGCGCTGGGGAACCACCCCTGGCGACCTGTCTATCGTTGATGGACTTTTCTCCCCAGGCAACAACATCTTTTGGGATGGTCTGGCTGGCATAAGCATGCCGCTGACCACCGAAAACATAGTGGCCAAATACGGCATCTCCCGTCAGGAGCAGGACGAGTTTGCCCTGCGCAGTCATCAGTTGGCCAAAAAAGCCAGCGACTCTGGCCGCTTTGCGGAAGAAATCGTCGGGGTGGAAGTCAAAGAGAAAAGAGAGACCAGGATCTTTGACAAGGATGAAGGGATCAGGGAAACCAGCCTGGAACAGCTGGCCGCTATGAAGCCGGCCTTCAAGAAAGACGGAACGGTTACCGCAGGTAACGCCAGCGGCATCAACAGCGGCTCGGTAGCTGTAGTATTGGCCAGCCCTGAAGCTATGGAAAAATACGGCTTGAAGCCGCTTGCCAAGTACGTTTCGAATAAACTGGCCGGCTGTGAACCGACCTTCATGGGCCTGGGCCCTGTGCCTTCCAGCCAAGGTGCTCTGAAACAAGCCGGCTTGACTTTGAAGGACATCGATTTGATAGAAATCAATGAAGCTTTTGCCGGTCAGTATTTGGGCGTTGAAAGGGAATTGGGCTTGGATCGGGACAAGGTAAATGTCAATGGCGGAGGTATTGCCCTGGGACATCCCATTGCGGCAACCGGCGTCCGGATTATCTTTACCCTGGCCTATGAGCTCAGGAGGAGAAACCTCCAGTATGGTCTTGCCAGCCTGTGCATCGGTGGCGGCCAAGGTGCAGCCATAATCATTGAAAACGCCAGCAAGTAAATATCTTGTCTCGGCATTTAAAAAAGATCACATGTGAGGTCAAACTCACATGTGATTTTGCTTTTTTCCATCTGTGGTCTAGCTCGCTTAGCCCTGGCCAAGAAAAAAACCTCTTCAGGCTTTTGACCTGAAGAGGTTTTTTGTTACTTACCAGTTGCTGCGTTGACGGGGTTGGTAGCAATCCCGGCAGTACACAGGCTTGTCACCGGAGGGACGGAAAGGAACCGTGGTCTCTTTGCCGCAAGTAGCGCAGACAGCGGGGAACATTTCGCGCTCTTGGCGGCCGTAGCCACCACCTGAACGGGTTTGCGCCTTTCTGGCAGCACGGCACTCGGGGCAGCGGCCAGGTTCGTTGGTGAAGCCTTTTTCAGCGAAGAACTCTTGTTCAGAAGCTGAAAAGGTAAACTCGCGGCCACAGTCTTTGCAGGTTAGGATTTTGTCACTAAACATTAAAACACCTTCTCTGTTTTTATTACCCGTTGCATGGGAAGAATTTGTTACACTTCCCTGAGCCACTGGCAATCGAGAAGGTTTACGTAAATCCACAAGCGCTAACGAGCAGATTCAGTATAGCACCTGATTTTGGAAAAGTCAAGGGAAGAGTCAGAGATTGGAAATGATACAGAAAAAAATTCAGTAATATTAACAAGCTAAAGTTCGCAGAAAAGAGTCAAACCTATAGTTTTTGCGCATGGTACAATTTCTGCACTTGGCATAAAAACATGGTCAGGGACGTGGAAAAGGAAAACTGATGGCTGAAACCAGGACATGATGACATAATTATTATATAATTAAGGAAGATTTACTAAAAAGGTTTCAGGCGCATGGGATTCCGGGCATGGGCTGAAGATAGCTCACAGGGAAATGGAAATCATAGTAATTGACCAAATCTTCAAGCTTAAATTATAATATTCTAGCAGTAATCAGGAGTCAGGAGTCAGAATGGGAGAACGCTTTAACATCGCGAAGTATTCTGAATTCTGACTCCTGAATACCTGAAGCTGGGAGGTGACCGGCATGACCCGTATCGAATATGTGATGACCAGGATTTCAGATTTTTTATATGCCAAACACAGCTGCTACGAGGCTATGCAGCGGCTGTCGGGTTTTGAGGCAGAGGGTTGGCCGGTTTTGGCTGAGAACGGCAAGCTTTTGGGTTTGGTGACCCGGAAGTCCCTTATGGATAAGGTGATTTTGCGGGGATGCGCCCCGGACTCCACGTCCTGCTGCGAGGCCCTGGTGATTGACCCGTTGGTGCTGCCAGCTTCGCTGGAACTGGAGGAAGCGTGGGCCAGGCCTTTTGAACTGGCCGCAGTGCGCGGGGAGGACGGCGAGATCGCAGGGGTGCTGAGCCGGGCAAATCTGGCAGTCTCCCTTTACCAGCAGGCCGAATTCCAGCTCAAAGAACTGGAGTCGGTATTAAACTCCGCCCACAACGGAATAGTGGTAATCAACAGCGAAGGAATTATCACTTCCTTCAATGCTGCCGCCGAGAGATTTACCCGGGTGCACCGCGACACAGCCATGGGCCGCCATGTACTGGACGTGCTGGTGCCCATCGGCATGATGGAGGTCCTGCAAAGCGGCAAATCGGAATACTCGCAAAAATTCAGGGTCGGGCGCCGCACCTATATCATGAACCGGGACCCGGTGATTCAGGACGGCAAGATTACCGGGGCTGTCGGCGTATTTCAGGACATTTCGGAAATCGAAGCCATCTCTCAGGAACTTGCCTCGGTGCGGGAACTGAATCAAGAGCTTAATTCTATCATCCAATCCTCCGCAGACGGTTTTATCATCACAGATGCCGAGGGTACCATTTTACGGGTAAATCAGGCCTTTGAAAAAATGAGCCAGAGCATTACCCAGGAACTTATGGGCCGAAAAATGGAACAATTCGTGGAACAGGGGGTCTATGCGCCCCATCTCGTAGAACTGGTGCTGCAGCGGCGGACACCGGTGACTGTAATGGAAAATAAGCAGGACCACAGTCTGCTGATCACCGGCAGCCCGGTTTTCGATGAAGATGGGGAGACCGTGCGTGTGGTTATTAACTTAAGGGATATGACCCGCCTCAATCAGCTGCGGCAGGAACTGCTTGAATCCAAACGTCTGAGTGAGCAGTATCACCTGGAACTTTCTGAACTCAGGAGCCGCAGTTCCGGCGGCATCGTGGCCTCTAGCCCTGAAATGGAACGGGTGGTGGAACTGATCCTCAGGGTGGCTAAAGTGGACTCCACAGTACTGCTGCGCGGCGAATCCGGGGTGGGCAAGGAAGGGATGGCCAAACTCCTGCACACCCAGAGCCCGCGCAGCTCCGGCCCCTTCATCAAGGTAAACTGCGGCGCCATACCTGAGCAGCTGTTGGAATCCGAATTGTTTGGCTATGAACCGGGAGCCTTTACCGGGGCGCGCAGGGAAGGCAAGATGGGGATGTTCGAGCTAGCCCACAACGGCACATTGTTTCTGGATGAAATCGGCGATCTGCCCGTAAGCCTGCAATCAAAGCTGCTGCGGGTGCTGCAGGAACGAGAATTCGTCCCTGTGGGCGGCACACAGCCGCGGCGCGTAAATGTGAGAATCCTGGCCGCCACCCACAAAGACCTGGAAAGTATGGTAAGAACGGGAGAGTTCCGGGAAGACCTGTTTTTCCGCCTCAATGTGGTCCCCATATCAATCCCCCCCCTGAGGGAGCGCCGCAGCGACATTATTCCCCTTCTGTACCATTTCCGGGAGAAATTCAGCAAAAAATACGGAATTCAGCGGGAGTTTGCGCCGGATGTGGTCGAGGCCTTTCTTGGCTTCGATTGGCCGGGCAATGTTAGGGAACTGGAGAACATGGTGGAGAGGCTGATGGTGGTATCCCCAGGAGAGCAGATTCTGCTTTCCCAGGTGCCCCAAGTTTTGCAGCGGGGCGGAGACCGGGATAGGGGTGTCTCGGTCCATTCCCTGATGCGGTTAAAAGACGCTGTGGAGGAAGTGGAACGGCAGCTTATAAGTCAGGCTATGGAAAAATACGGCAGCACTTACAAGGCAGCGGCGGCCCTGGGGGTGAACCAGTCCACTGTGGTGCGGCGCATGGCGCGCTTCAGCCGTTCCGGGGCCGAAAAAGTGCCGGAGCAGTAGGGATGCACGATTGCATTATGGTAATGCAATTTGGAATCACCCAATAGTAAAGAGTTTTTTGATATTTTTTTAAGATTAGATAATACTAAACCAAATTAGAACAAACTCAAGCCAATTCATCTCTTGACACTGGGAAAAGCCAGACCTTCAGCACTAATGCAAATATGCATTGGTTTTCATTCTTTTTCAGCCGAAGGCCTAATTACTCAAAAGGATAGATGACATTTCAACCCTAAATTTGTACCGTTAGAGGTAGAAAAACGACCGTTAGCGGAAATAACACCCTGTTTATCCTTAACGATGGCAGGGTAATTGCATTAGAAAAGCCTGAAATTATTGAAAATTATGCGAGGGTCTTTACCTTCAGCACAAGGAGGAGACGCCAAGGATGAAACTACAGGGCAAGGTAGCGCTGGTAACAGGAGCTAAAGACGGCATCGGCCGGGCGATTGCGCTGGCTCTGGCTGAGGAGGGCGCTGATGTAGGCCTGGTCAGCCGGTCCATTACCCGTGAGGACGAAGTGGTGCGGGAAGTGGAAGCAAAAGGACGGCGGGCAGCTGTAGTGCAGGCCGATGTTTCCAGTAAAGCTGATGTACTTAGGATGGTACAGACTGTGGAAACCGAACTGGGACCGGTAGATATTCTGGTTAACAACGCAGGGGTGTCCAAGCCTGCCATGCTGCACAAGATGAGTGAGGAACAATGGGATGATGTGATAAACATCCACCTTAAGGGTACATTCCTCTGCATTCAGGCTGTAGCCTCCAACATGAGGGAGAGGGGTTTTGGCCGCATCATCAATGTAACTTCTTCGGCAGGGCTGCAAGGCACCATAGGCCAAG
>JAJYNB010000272.1 GCA_021786555.1 Bacillota bacterium
TTCCGATCTAAAGAGGTAAGCATGGAAGAACAGCAAAGCGTGATCAGGGCCAGAAACCTGGTGAAAAGGTTTGGCGATTTTGCAGCGGTTCAGGGCATAGACCTGGACGTGCTCCGGGGCGAATGCTTTGGACTGCTAGGGCCCAATGGCGCGGGAAAGACCTCAATTGTCAAAATGATTTACGGTTTTTCCCCCATCAGTGAGGGGGAACTTCAGGTATTTGGCTATGACATCAGGCATGAGGCCAGAAAGGTAAAAGCCAGGCTGGGCATAATCCCCCAGGAGGACAATCTGGACCCGGATCTGCCGGTACGACAGAACCTCCTGGTGTATGCCGGGTATTTCCGCCTCAGACGGGATGTGGCCCGGCAGCGGGTGGAGGAGATCCTGGAATTTATGAACCTGAAAAGCAAATCCGCCGCAGTGGTGGAGCACCTGTCTGGCGGACTAAAACGCCGTCTTACCATTGGCAGGGCGTTGATTAATAAGCCGGAACTCCTGATCTTGGATGAACCCACCACTGGCCTCGACCCCTATGCCCGACACCTGGTGTGGCAGCGCCTGAGGAGTTTGAAGGAAGCGGGGACCACCATGCTCCTCACCACCCACTACCTGGAGGAGGCCAGCCAGCTCTGCGACCGGCTGGTAATCATCCATCGCGGGAAAATCCTGGAGCAGGGGACCCCCGCGGAACTAATCGCCCGCCACGCTGGGGCGGAGGCCCTGGAACTGGGGGTAAAGCCCGGAGAGCGGGAACGCCTGCTGGAGGGGCTGGAGGGGCTGGTCAAAGGGGACCATATGCTGGGGGACGACTTGCTGCTCTTTACTGACCGGGGGAGGGACCTGGAAGAGGCAGTATCTGCCCGGACTGCCGCCCAGGGCATATCCATCTCTTACCGCCGCCTGCGCCCGGCCAATCTGGAGGATGTCTTTCTCAAACTTACGGGCGAGACCCTGGCAGAGGGCACGGACCTGGAGGAGGGGGAGGACGGGGAAGATGACTAAAGCGAGACAACTTTTTAATGGGCTGTTCACCCTGCCCGACCTAGCGTGGCCCCTGGTGGGGCGGGTGTTTTACCGCAACTTCCTGGTGTTCAAAAAAACCTGGAAAGCCCAGATTATGTTCAACTTCGTAGAGCCCATGCTCTACCTCTGGGCCATGGGTTTCGGCCTGGGGGTATACGTCAGCCAGATTCAGGGCCAGCCCTACATCAACTTCCTGGCTCCGGGGCTCATCGCCTCTTCGGCCATGTTCTCCACCACCTATGAGATGACCTATGGCAGCTTCACCCGCATGGGCTACCAGAAAACCTTTCACGGTATGGTCGCCACTCCGGTGAGCATGGACGATGTGGTCATGGGTGAACTCCTCTACGGTACTTTTAAAGGAGTCCTCTACGGCAGTGTTTTTTTCCTGGTGGTGGCCCTGTTTGGTCTGGTGAAATCGCCTTTGGCGCTCTTCATACCGTTCCCTCTGGCCCTGATGGCCCTGGTCTTTTCCATCATGTCCCTGATTTGGACCAGCATCGCGCCAAATTATGACTCCTTCGGCTACTTTTTCACCCTGTTCGTCTCACCCATGTTTCTGTTTTCCGGCATTTTCTTTCCGATTGACAACCTGCCCGCGGGGATTAGATTTTTGCCCTGGCTAACACCCCTCTACCATACGGTGGAAATCATCCGTCCCCTGGTCCTGGGTCAGGTGACGCCGGCGGTCCTGGGCCATGTGGCCTGGCTCTTGGTGTTCATCGTCCTCGCCTTGAGGCTGCCACTGGTGATGGTAAAAAACCGTCTGGTGCAGTAGAAGATTTACAGTGCCACCACCTAAAGCTTGCAAAGCCCCAGCCCGAACTTCGTTCCGGGCCGGGGCTTTCTCAGTATAGATGTCATTATAATTTCATCTGCAAATAATTTTACGGATAAGTCTCTGCAGGTATCCCATACTAACAACTGATAATTGTGTACGAGAGGTCAAAAAATGCAGATTACCATTACCAATCCATTATGGCTGTTGTTAGTGTTGGTTTTTCTGGCCATGCTGCTGGTTCTTCTATTAGTTGTGACCAAACCAATCCTGCGTTACGTCGTAGGCAAGCAGGTCAGCAATGTGGTCGAAAGATTGACGTCTGATAAATATACCCAGAATCTCCTGGAATTGCTGCCGGCGGGGAAACGCATTTCGGCTTTAAACATACTTGAAATAGGTCTGCGCGCTCAGAGCGGGCAGGTCATTACGCGGCCCATGGGGCCTCCCAGGCATTTTGCCGGCTATGAAAACCTGATGTTTGTCCCGCCACAAATGACGCGGCTGTCTCTGCCGCAAAGTACCCAGGTAGACATGCAGGTGACGCTTGGCCCAAAAGCATCCAAGCCGCTCGTAATCGGTATCCCGATCATGATTTCAGCAATGGCCTACGGCATAGCGCTGAGCGAAGAAGCCAAAAGGGCCTTGGCCAGGGCCTCAAAAAGCCTGCAGACAGCCACGTGCTCCGGCGAAGGACCATTTCTGCCGGAGGAGCGGCAGGAAGCAGGCAAATATGTCCTGCAAATTTCCCGTTGGGCATGGGGGGCAAGAAACCACGGGCAGATCTCCTCCGCCGATATGTTGGAAGTTCAAATGGGACAGGGCGCAGACACGGGCGCCGCCAAGGTGGAAGCTGCAGAGTTTAAGGGCAGGGCGCAGGTGCTGGCAGGCTTAGCTCCCGGTCAACCTGCTATCTCCTTCCCAGCCCCTCCCGGAATTCAAAACAGCGGGGATTGGCCAAATTTTATGAAGGATCTGCGTCAAAAGGCTAACGGCATTCCAATTGCCTTAAAACTTATGGCAACCGGACGGGTAGAGGAGGACTTGGCTGCAGCAGTGGATTTGGGTTTTGATGCTGTAGTTATAGATGGGGCACAAGGTGGATCCCACGCTTCAACAGCGATTAAACAAGATGACTTCGGTCTGCCCAGTTTAAACGCTTTGGTTCGCACGGAACGGTTTCTGCGAAGCCGGGGCGTGCGTGACCGGATAAGCCTGATAGTGACAGGGGGATATTTTACCCCTGGAGAATGTCTGAAAGCCTTGGCTTTAGGAGCAGATGCCGTTTACCTGGCCACAGTCCCCCTGTTCTCCTTAACCCACGGCCAACTGGGCAAGGTGATACCGTGGGAACCTCCAACCACCCTGGTGTTTTACGACTCCCCGGACAAAACCAAACTGGATATCAACCGCTCCGCCACCAGTGTGGTTAATACTATCACCTCGATGGTTTTAGAGATGGAAGAGGGTATGCGCGCCCTTGGCAAGGCATCATTAAAAGAGCTTAGCCCGGATGACCTTGTGGCATTGGATTCTTTCACCTCTGAAGTAACCGGGGTGAAACGAGTGTATTAATCAGTTCAGAAGAGTTTGGTTAAGACACCGCACTACCCTGTTAATGCGAACAAAAAACAGCCTGCTTGTTCAATGCTGATCAGCATGCTGTTTTTACTGCCGGTTCAGATTTCACAAACCGAATCCGCTGGGAATTTGGCTGGGACACCTTTAAGGCGCCTGCTGTTTAACAAGCTGCTGCAGGCCGCTGAGAATGTCCATGACCTGTTTTGAAGCCATGGTCATCTGGCTCAGCAGCTGGTCCGCCTTCAGCCGGTCTCCTTTTTGGTAGGCGGCTGCGGCCTCCTGGGCCAGGTCATGCACTTGGCGGTGGGGAGCGTCCAGACGCTGGAATAGGGGGGTAGAGCGGAAGGGCGCCGCGTCTTCGCTGGCAGCCCATTGGCCCAGACGGCAGTCATGGTGGGTCCCCATGTTGTGGGGGTCAACGTTTTCATAGCCCAGCAGCATGTTGTAGATCCGCCAGGTCCAGAGGTAGTGGTCTGTCTTCGCCAATTCCAGGGCTCTGAAGGTGTCGGGCCGTGGCGCTTCAGAGAGGAAATTACTGCGGACACTCCCAAGAAACTGGCTGAAATCGTAAATCTGTTTGCCGGTGGACTTGGCCAACTTTTCAGTCATGTTGGCCGAAGCGGCGAGAGTGTTGACACTGCTGCTGAATTCCTCCACCACGGCGCTCTGCTCCTCGCTGCCGGCGGCAACCTGGGTGATGCTGTCCGAGATGGAGTGCATGTTGCTGAGCATCTGTTCGATGGCGAGTCCCGCGTCCCGCATCTTGTCGCGGCCTTCCTGCAGGACCTGGTTGACACTGGAGATACTGCCCGCAGTCTGGGTGGAATTGCGGGTGAGAGAATCTATGTTTTGCTTGATCTCATTGACGGAGGACTTGGTGTATTCGGCCAGTTTGCGCACCTCGTCGGCAACTACGGCAAAGCCCCTGCCCTGGTCGCCTGCCCTGGCAGCCTCAATGGCAGCATTGAGGGCCAGGAGGTTGGTCTGTTCCGCCACCCCTGCAATGACTCCGACTATGTTTTCAATCTCGCTGATGGAACTTAGGACTTGCTGTACCTGGGTATTCACCTGCTCGAAATCGGCAAAGGAGTGTTCCACAAAGGAGAGTGCCTGTTCGATTTTTTCAACTCCTGTACCGGCGGTCTGGACTGAATTTTCAACAAAATTGGCCGCGTTGCCGGTGGTTGCGGCCATTTCGCTGATGGCAGCCCCCATCTCTTCCGCTTGTGCGGCCATGCCTGTCAAGTGGTGCGTTCCCTGCGTAATCTGAACAAGCATGTCGCGGATGGAGGTCATGCTGGTCATGCTGCCCACGGCTTCGTTTAGCTGCAGCAGGCCTTGGTTAAGGATCTCCTCTTGCTGCTTCACCGCTTGTTCTACCAGTTCCAGCAGCGGGTAAAGGGGGCTTGAAGCAGGGATATCGGGCCTTGTATACCTCTGGTTGCAGTTCTTCAGGCAGCCTGCCAGTAGTTCTAATTCCCGCCGGCTGACGCTGATATTGTCATTGTTTCCGGTCTGGCCTCCGAACAAGGATTTAAACATTTAACCACTCCTCATCTGACACAATCACTTTAATTATAACCTGAACATGGTACTCTTTCCAATATTTTGTCAAGCCTCCGGTCTGCGTTCAAAAAGAAACTGGCCCTGCCATGCTGCACGGCCAGTTTCTTTTTAGAGGCTTACGGGAGGTGCCAGGCCTCGCGCTGCTGCAGCCTGTTGATAAACCACTGGGCCAGGAGTTCAGCCAGCTCTTCGCTGTCAATTTTGCCGCTTTTAAAGGGGTGGTCGTCGGCGAAGGAGGGAATGCGGACGGCCCCCATGGGACGCGGCTGGTCCCCGTTGAAAAATTGAATCCCCTGGGGCGTAAGGTAGTACCTGCCGGTAAGCTTTTCATGCCCCTCGGGATTTGTTTTGATGGCTTTTTTGATTTGTTCCCTGTCCAGGTCCATAGATATCCCCCTTACATTGAACTTCTCTAATAACTATTACATCCACTCCGGGGCAAAAACTCAACGGGAAATCTGTCGAAGGGAGTAGGACAATTTGCGACAAGGCGCAGAGTAAAGATGCAGAAATTCGGCGCAGGACCTGAGGCCATACCCGAAAACAGCAGAATCCCATATATTTAGTAATTGACCTAAACTATTTTGGACAATTATAATTTAGCATGTGAACAAAAGGTGGTGGCAGATATGCATGATAAACAGGAAGCGGCGCGGCTGGAAGAGATGGGCAACTTATTGCGGTTGGTGTGGCAGAAATATCAGGAATACCTTTTGCCCGAAAACAGCGAACTGTCCGCCCATCAAGTCTACTTTCTGATGTTCCTGGCGCGGCGCGGGACCTGCACACCCTCGGAAATTTCCCAGGAGTTTGGCATTACCCTGGGGGCGGTGACGGGTTTTGTGGACAGGCTCTATAAGCTGGGACTGATTTCGCGCAGCCGCAGCGAGGAAGACCGCAGACTGGTTTTAATCGAGTTAAACGGCAAGGGAAATGAACTGCTGCAGGAGTTCGCCCGGAAAAGGGAGGAGAAGCACTTCCGGCTGCTGGAGAAGATGGGCTCAACGGAAACGGCGGAACTGAAGAGATCCCTGCGGCGGCTGAAAAGCGCTCTGGCTGAAGTGGACAACAAGGAGTGAGGATGTGGACATAGCATCCAACGCGGGGCGTCCATGAACCAGGTCAAGGTGCCCCGCCTGGTGCTGGATGAAAGGCTCATCTCCCTACTCGACCGAAATCTTGTATGAGGGGAAATGGTTATGAAAAACAAAGCGAGCAAACCTATGCTGATTCTCTTTCTTATCCAGTTTCTGGTGATGGTGGGCTTCGGCATAGTAATCCCTATTCTTCCTTTTTTGGTGCAAAAGCTGGGTGGGGGGGCCATATCCCTGGGGGTATTCATGGCGGCCTATTCCATCATGCAGTTTTTCTTTGCCCCCGTTTGGGGCAGGCTCTCGGACCGCATCGGCCGGCGGCCCGTACTGCTTATAGGACTTAGCGGTTACGGGCTTACCTTTTTCCTGTTCGGTCTGGCCGGCAACATGTATGCGCTGATATTTATCCGGGCCCTGTCAGGCATGGTTTCTTCAGCTACCCTGCCGACAGCTATGGCCTATCTGGCAGACATCACAGAGGGGGCAGAGCGTTCCAGGAGCATGGGGATGGTGGGGGCTGCCATGGGGCTCGGTATGGTCTTCGGCCCGGCACTTGGAGGGTGGCTCGGCCACTACAGTTTTGTTACGCCCTTCTTCGTGGCAGGAGGCCTGGCCTTACTGGTCCTGCCGTTTGCCTGGTTCTTCCTGCCGGAGACCTTGCGCCAGCCAGTGGTGAATCCTGGGCGTAAAAGGCCGGAAATCACCTGGGCTGTGGTCAAAGACCCTATGTTTGTCCTCTTTGCCTTTAACTTCATTATGAGTTTCGGGGTTGCCATGTTCGAGACCACCTTTGCCTGGCTGGCGGCGGCCAAGGTGAACTTCGGCCCACGGGAAATCGGAATTGTGTTCATGGTTTCCGGCATCGCGGGGGTGGTGATACAGGGCGGACTTATTGGGAGACTGGTGAAAAGATTCGGGGATGCACGCCTGGTAATCGCGGGTACCCTGCTCTGCGCTGCAGGCTTACTGCTGATACTATGGTCCGGGAACCCGGTCTCAGTCATTCTCTCGACTTTGGTATTTATGATTGGCAGTTCCCTGATGGGGCCCACCAGCTCCAGTCTGGTGAGCAAATACGCCAAAGACGGCCAGGGGGTTTCTCTGGGGCTCTTCCAGTCCTTCGGCAGCCTGGGCAGGATTTTCGGTCCCATAGCCGGGGGGACGCTGTATGGGCTTATGATGGGACTGCCTTATGTCACCGGGTCTGTCTTGATGCTCCTGATGCTGGTCTTAGGCGGCAGAAGGATTTCGGGCTATACTGTGGAACCGGTTATGCAAGAGAACTGAACACCAACAAACAGCAAAACCAGGGATATGCCCCTGGTTTTGCTGTTGAATGGCATTCCCAGCTCCTTGCGATGAAATCTGCCAAAAACTTAGCAGAAGTGTTCGTTTTCGACGAATAACAGCAAGGAGCGGAAAGGGATTCTAATGCTTGGATAGAAATCTATAATGCTAAAGTTTGGGGGAGGCGGGGGCAGATTGAACGGAAAGGAAAACATAAGAATGCACAGCCTGATGCAAAAGGTATGGTTGGATAACTCATTGGTGAGCGGAAGCCAGGAAACGCTCCTGTTGGCGAAGGAGATAATCAAGGGCGCTGCAGCGAGCGAAGAGCTTTTGCGGGAATTGGACCTGGCCCAGGGGGAGCGCAGAGCGCTGCTTCAGGAATGGCAGGAAAAAGTCCAGGCGCTGGACAAGCTTGTAGGTTCCCTGCAGCAGGTCCAGGCGCTGGCCCGACGGGAGCTTCAAATACTCTTAAGCGACAAGTGAAG
>JAJYNB010000123.1 GCA_021786555.1 Bacillota bacterium
CTCAAACTGCTGTAAAAGGTCAATAAAGGAAAGCCCCGGAACCCTGTCCCCGCCGAGGCCTACCACCGTGGACTGGCCCAAGCCTGCGGCGGTCAGGTTGTAAACGATTTCATAGCTCAAAGTGCCGCTGCGGGCCACAATGCCCGTCTTGCCGGGGAGGTAGATGGAATTTGGCATAATGCCCATCTTGCATTGTCCTGGTGAAATGATGCCGAAAGTGTTAGGGCCAATGATAGTGGCTCCTTTTATTTGAGCCAGGGCCATGATTTCCATGGCATCGTGGACAGGTATGTGCTCAGTGATAATCACCACGGTCTTCAACCCCGCCTCCAAAGCCTCAAAAGCAGCCTCCTTGGCGAAAGGTGCGGGAATAAAGATGATTGAAGCAGTGGGTTCTTCAGCTTCCACTGCGGCAAAAACCGTGTCATACACAGGGACTCCTTCGACGTTCTGGCCCCCTTTGCGTGCGGAAACCCCCGCCACCACATTGCTGCCATAGGCCAGCATCTGCTTTAAGTGAAAACTACCCTGCTTCCCAGTGGCCCCCTGCACCACAACTCTGGTCCTGTCATCAATTATTATGGCCATTATTCCACCGCCCTCGTCCCAGTAATTGCGACTACTTTTTCAACCGCTTCCTTGATCGTCCGGTAAGAATCAATCCCATTTTCCTTGAGTATGCGAACTCCCTCTTCCTGGTTTGTGCCTACCAGCCGGATTACCATAGGTACATCTATCCCCCTGGTCTGTTTGACCTGGGCGAAAGCTTTGGCCACATCGTCACAGCGGGTGATACCACCGAAAATGTTTACCAGGATGGCTCTGGGCTTCGAAGCCAGAAGGATTTCCAGGGCTTTAGCCGTAGGTTCCACTCCGGCGCCGCCACCAGCGTCCATAAAGTTGGCCGGGCGCCCGCCGTAATACTGTAGGATATCCAGGGTTGCCATGGTTATGCCGGCGCCATTGGCCATGACCGCTATGTCCCCGTCCAACTGGACATAGGAAATTCCCAGGGCAGCGGCTTTTTGCTCCAACTCTGTCCGTTCTTCAGTCCGGGGAACCGAGTCGTCAAGCCTGAATAAAGCTTCATCATCGATGTTAATCTTGCCGTCAGCGGCCAGAACTTTATCACCACTTACCACCAACGGGTTGATCTCAACCAATTCGGTGTCTTTTTCCCGGAAAAGCTTATATAACTTAACAATAATTTCAGCAGCCTGTTGTGCCGCAGCCCCAGTCAGACCTAATTTCCTGGCCAGCTCCCGGGCAAGGTAGGGCTGTAAACCGATTCCCACGTCAATATTGTGTTTCACCAGTTTTTCTTCTGGCAGTTCCTCAATGTCCATTCCCCCGGAAGCGGAGGAGATCAATATCGGGGAGCGGGCAGCCTTATCAATTGTAATAGCTAAGTATAATTCCTGTTCGATTTTGATTTTTTCTTCTACTAATAAAGTGTCAACCACAAACCCTTTTAAATCCGTGCCTAAAATGCTGCGGGCCATGTCCGCCGCTTCCTGAGGAGTATCGGCAAACTTAATCCCGCCGGCTTTCCCCCTGCCCCCTGAAAGAATCTGCGACTTGACCACCACCGGTCCAATCTCCCGACTGGCTTCGGCAGCTTCTTCCGGACTTTTGACCACTTTGCCCCTGGGAATGGGGATTCCGTATTGGGCGAAGAGCTCTTTGGCCATAAATTCGAATAACTTCATTCTTAACCTCCTACTGTTTTATTTTCTAAAATTCTGAATTTTATAAAATAACTAATTATTTAGAATTAATTGTAGCAAACAAAATAGCCGGTCTCATCCTGTTTTCCGGTGAACGGTGGTATTCGTAATTTTAACGGTCGAAAAACGAGTGCTAACGGTAGGTAGTGACCTAATTGCTATTATATTGTATACAGCACGTTTTAAACAAAATCAGGCTGCCCCGCAAGAAAAAGTTGCCTGGGACAGCCTGATTCAACCTTCCAAAATCAACAAATATTTATTACCATTTCTTGAAGTAATTCATATTTTTATTACATTCTTGAATCGGTCGACACCCAAGAAATAATTGGCCGCAGCTTACAGCTGCCGCCAATATTCATGCTGTTACTCTCCCCAGCGTTGATATAAATTATGTTCCAGGCCCAGGCCGTCAAGCAGTTTTCCCACCATGAAGTCTACCAGGTCCTGCAAGCTGGAGGGTCGGTGATAGAAGGCAGGCGAAGCTGGAATCAGCCGGGCGCCCGCATCCATAACCTTAAGCATATTTGAGACGTGAATCTTATTGAGCGGCGCCTCCCGCGGCGCCAGGAGCAGGGGGCGCCCCTCCTTCAGCATCACGTCCGCCGCCCGGAGCAAGAGGTTCTCCGTCACGCCCTGGGCAACAGCCCCCAGGGTGTGCATTGAGCAGGGTACGATCACCATTCCCCCGGTACGGAAGGAGCCGCTGGCGATCGGTGCGAACAGGTCTCCCACATCATGCCACACTGCCAAATCCCTCAGGCCCCGCACATCTACCCCTGTCTCGTATTTCACCACCTCAACCCCGGTCTGGGACACCACCAGATGGCTCTCCACCCCAAGCTCCTTTAACACCTGCAGCAGCCGTACCCCGTACACCGACCCGCTGGCCCCTGTAATCCCAACCACAATCCTCATTTACCAAACCCCCTCTGCGCCGCTCACTAAGCCAGGCAAATTGGCTTGCCCACGAGCCCTTCTGCCGCCTCCATCACTGCCTCGGTGAAAGCCGGATGAGCGTGAATCGCATGGGCGGGGTTCCCCCCGGTGAGGCCCTGAAATTCGTATCTAGGAATCTATTCTTCGACACAAGCATTCGCTTTCCTTTAGTATTACCACATGTCATATGCAAGAGCGCCCTAACTCATAACTGAAGTCGCGAGTGTGCGGGCGCTACCCATCAATGGCATACATTGTTGATAAAAATCAATGGAGAGGCGGATCCGGTATACTGCTCCGGGTCTACCCCTCCAGGCAAAGACATTTTCTCAACGGCCTATGTTCCCGGTGCATCAGAGGCCAGATTAATGCGCCATTGAACTTCTCACAAGTGCTCCAGACCATACTTGCTTGAAACCCAGAGCCACTCCCATTAGACGATATTCCTCAAATTTCCCTGCTCCAAGGTACTCGACAACCGGAATATGCCGACCCGAAGGACGAAGATATTGGCCCAGGGTGAGCATGTCACAGCCTGCAAGACGCAAATCTTTCATTACACTCATAACCTCGGACTCTGCTTCGCCAATACCCAGCATCATACCCGACTTTACAGGGAGATTGCGGGACAATTCAGCTGCCTTTTCAATCAAGCGCAACGAGCGCAGGTAATCTGCACCCCGTCGAACCGCAGGGTACAACCGGGGTACAGTTTCTACATTATGGGCAAAGGCATCCGGTTCAGCCTCTAATAACGTGCGTAGACTTGATTCTTTGCCCTGAAAATCCGGCACTAATACCTCAGTCTGTTTGATTCCGCCGCTTTTCAACATGTGTACCGTCTGAGCAAAATAACCCGCTCCACCGTCCACTAGATCATCCCTGGTTACAGAGGTAATAACCACCCTTGTCAGGTTCAACCGGCGTGCGGCAGCAGCCATCCTGAATGGTTCTGCCGGGTCCGGCAATGATGGTCTCCCCATGGTCACAGCACAAAAAGCGCAGCTTCTCGTGCAAACCGGCCCAAGAATCAGAAAAGATACCAATCCCTTGGAAAAGCAGCTTCCCACATTTGGGCAATCGCTTTCCAGGCAAACCGTATTTACCTTCATCCCGGTTAAGACCTCAGCGGTAATCTGATGTTGCAGCGGGGAAGTGGTCACTCGCAACTTGTCTAATTGGCTCGTTCTGTGCCTCTGGCTCAAATTTTTCCCCCACCCCCTACTCACCGGGATCGGGGTAAATCTTCTCAGCCGGAGGCATCTCAGCGGGCATTTCAATCAGTTCCAACAACGTTCCCAGTTGATCATCGGTCCCGAAGTAGGCTGCTGCGCCATCACCCTTGGTGCCAAACCCATAGGCGCCGGAAATCTCTTTGTAACCCAGCTTATACATCATTTCAGCCGCTTGATCCAGCCGCTCAACAAATATTCCCAGATGCTGAACTCCTTCACCGTGTTGCTCGAGAAAGTCTTGATGTGGTGTGGGACCGGACACAGGTTCAAGCAACTCCAGCATAAGCGGGCCCACTTGTGCCAGGGCAATGCGGAGGACAAAGGAACACGGCTCTCCGTAGTATGTCAATTTCTTGCTTCCTGGGCCAAAGGTCATGATTTGCCACGGTCCAATGCCAAACTTCTGCCAGTAATACTCAACTGCTTTGTCAACGTCCCGGACAACGATCCCCACCTGGTTTATGGCCTGGATGTTAAACATTTCAAACCCTCCTTACTGAGATCTCACACGTCCGAAGGTTTCGGATTCGGTTACACTGCGTAGGAATCCACCTCGGTAGTCCAGTTATCATACTGAAAAACTCTGACAAAAGCCTTTACAGCTGCCGCAGCTACTTGCCGGACAGGGGGTGAACCGGCTAATTCCTGTTGGAATGAAGTCATGCTGCAGCCATTTATGCCACAAGGATTAATCAGTCTAAAACCATCCCTGCAATCACTGATATTTACGGCCATCCCGTGCATGGTAAGCCATTTCTTGACCTGGATTCCTATGGATGCAATTTTGGCGTTGCCAAGCCAGACACCCGGCTTGTCGGGCTGCCTTACGCCGTGAAGTCCGAATTCCGCCAACACCTGGATACTTACTTCTTCCAGCAGCCAGCGGTATTTGTGCACATCCCGTCCGCACCTGTCAAGGTGGATAACCGGATAAATAACCAGTTGCCCGGGCCCATGGTAGGTAATCCGGCCCCCGCGTCCCACATGATAAATCTGGATGCCCTGCCTGTTTACCTCCTCGGGAGGTACCAATAAATCAGCTAAAGTACCTCCCCGGCCTACAGTTAGTACGGGCGAGTGTTCTGTCAGAATCAAGCTGTCGGGAACCAGCCCGGCCAGTCTCCTCTCGAGAAGTTCTGCCTGGCGGGTAAGGGCCGTACCATAATCCGTCCGCCCCCAGAACATTACGTTGAGTTCACTCATCCCGCCAACCTCGCGGCAAAACTTAGGACATCCTGATTGAACCTGGCTGCAGCCTCGATATGGGGGCAGTGGCCACAGTCTTCATAAACCTTCAACTCGCCCTTAACCAACGCTTGCGCCGCCTTAATCCCATGTTCTAAGGGAATGATCCGGTCCACGGCCCCCCACACGACCAATGTTGGCATGCTAAGATCTGCCAGCCGGTGGCTAAGATCAACAAGCTGACCGGCTTGGTCCAAGGAGTGTTCAATCGCAGATTTTAGGGCGGCAAAATCCTCAGGTTGCTGGCGGAACTTGAACATTTCCTCGACGACGCCTGGAAAAATAAACTTGGTGTCCTGGAACAAGAGGGTCAGAAAATCTCGAATCCCTTCTTTATCCCGGGACTCCAATAATGCCCGCTTAAGTTCTGATTCGACCTCCCTCCCCAGACCGGCGCTATCTTCCAAAATCAAGCCGCTCAGTTTGTCTGGAAAACGGGCAGCAAATGAAGCTGCAATCATCCCGCCAAAGGAGTTCCCTAGCAGAATACATCGCTCAATCCCCATGTAATCCAAAAAGTCCTGCAAGAACCCGACAAAAAATTCCGGGTTGTAAGAAACTTCCGGTTTGTCGCTCAGCCCGGACCCAGGGAGATCCGGCGCTATGACTCTAAAATGATCCGACAGGAAGTGAAGGTTGGGCTGCCAAGCGGAGCAGGAAGCCCCGAGCCCATGAAGTAAAAGCAGTGGAAAGCCCTGGCCCATGTCCAGGTAATGAATTAAGTTTTCACCCACCTGAGCAAATCTGCTATTGGGCCAGCCAGTTTGCTCTGCCATATAGGCCAGAACATCTGAGACGACAATCCTGCTCTTGACTGCCGCTATTTTTTCCAGGTCTATACCGCGTTTTTTGGTCAGGCTTTTGGCAGCTGGAGTAACTGCCTTCCTAATTGATCCATCCTCTGTCCCTTCCGGGAAGTGATTTCCCTGCAATAGTTCATCTTGGCCAGCGGTGTGAGAACCGGCGCCAATTGTTTGGGGCTCAGGCAATTGACCGTCCCACTGCTCATCAAGCAAAGTTATAACTGCAATGGGATGGCCCACCGGCGCCACTTCGCCTTCCCGTACCAGGATTTTGCGGATCTTACCTGACACGGGTGCCTCAACTAGGTTGTTGATCTTTTCCGTTTCAATTTCTACCAGGGCCTCACCCATTTCAATTTCCTCTTCTTCTTCTTTAAGCCAGCATAATACCTTTCCCTGAGTCATGGCCGAACCCCACTTAGGCATGTACAAGGTAGTCGCCATTATTCCAGCACCTTTTGCGCAGCAGCTTTAATCGCTGCCACACCGGGCAAGTAAACTTGTTCCAGGGCAGGGCTGCCCGGGATGGGAACCGCCGGAGCCCCCACCCTGACAACAGGGGCGTTGAGCAAATCAAAGCCTTCTTCTACAACCTTGGCTGCGATTTCAGCGCCGACGCCGCCTTGTTTTCTGCTTTCCTCAACGATGACTAATCGGCCGGTTTTCTTCAGGGAAGAAAGGATCGTGGCCAAGTCCAGGGGAGCTAGTGTCCTGGGGTCGATGACCTCAAGGTCGATGCCCTCCCTGCCTAGTTCCTCCGCAGCTTCAATTGCCTTTTGTACCATGGACATGATTGCCACAACCGTTACATCTTTGCCGCGGCGCACAATCCGCGCCTGACCGAACTCTACTGTATAGTCCTCTTCCGGCACTTCCCCAGTGACGGCCAGAAGCAGCTTGTGCTCAAAAAACAAAACTGGGTTGTCGTCGCGAATAGCACCTTTTAAAAGTCCTTTGGCGTCATAGGGCGTGGAGGGTACGGCTATTTTCAAACCTGGAGGGTGCATAAAGCTGGCCTCTGTGGACTGGGAGTGGTTATATCCCAGGCCCCAACCCCCACCGCTCAAAGTGCGAATCACCAGGGGAATCTTGACCTGCCCTCCGGTCATATAACGCCACTGGGCGGCTTGATTTGAAATTTGGTCCATCGCCAGGTAAGTGAAATCGGAGAACATGATCTCAACCACCGGACGCATGCCCGCCATGGCCATACCGATGGCTGTCCCCACGATGGCCGATTCGGCAATCGGTGTGTTGATCACCCTGTTTTCGAATTCGTTTAATAGCCCGGCAGTTTGCCCAAAGGGACTGACCCGCACATCTTCGCCCAAAACCACCACTTGGTGGTTGTTGCTCATTTCCTCTTTCAGTGCTTCATTTATCGCCTGAATATAGGTAATCTGCCTGCTCATTTGCCACCCTCCTCACAAAAAACTTCGCTATATAGTTCAGCTTCCTCAGGGTAAGGGGCGTTAAAGGCTAAGTTGACAGCCCGTTCCACCTCTGAAGTGAGTTCTTTGTCCATCTGGTCCAGTTCTGCCTCACTTAAGCCTAGCTTGATCAAGCCTGAATAACAGCGCGAAACCGGGTCTCTCTCAGCCCATTGCTTAACTTCCTCCTGCGTCCTGTAGTGCCCTGGGTCACCTGTAAAGTGGTTAGCTACCCGATAGGTTTTAAATTCAATAAAATAGGGGCCTTCCCCGTTTCTGGCCTTCTCTATTGCCTTTTTGGTAGTTTCATAGACTAATGCAATATCGTTGCCATCCTGAACAATTTCCCAGGGGATGCCATATCCCCCGGCCCTGGGGGCGATATCTTCTGTCGAAGTTGTATCACGATAATGGGCCAGTTCGGTATACTGGTTATTTG
>JAJYNB010000014.1 GCA_021786555.1 Bacillota bacterium
GCTACGGGGGTTAATGACCGGCGGGTAGAATTTTTTAAATGTGACTCAGATTTACCAGCGAAGAGGTGAAAGGGAGAATGGCTTACAAGGATTTACGCGAATACTTACATGCCTTAGAAGCAAATGGGTTGCTGCACAGGGTAAATAAAGAGGTTGATAGGGACTGGGAAATCGCTGCAGTAGCCCGGGTCCTCTTTCAAAGAGTGCCTTCCCAGCGCCGCCCAGCCATCATGTTCGAAAATGTCAAAGGCTTTGAGATTCCGGTAGTTGCAGGCGTGCTGGGAGCGTCACGGGCAGTTTATGCCCTGGCCCTGCAGACTGAAATCGACTTGATCAGCCGACGTTTGGCGGAAGCGCAGCGCCAGCCAGTCGAGCCCGTGCTTGTAAACACCGGTCCCTGCAAAGAGAATATTTTGACCGGTAACCAGATTGACATGTTCAAATTTCCGGTCCCCATCTGGACAGTGGGAGAGGACCCCGGACCCTACATCACTTCACCCTATGTGGTCACCAAAGACCGTGAGACCGGAGTGCCAAACGTGGGCACCTACCGGGTTCAAGTCAAAGGTAAAGACCGGATAGGCTGCATGATGAATTTTCACCAGCATGGGCGCAAACACGTGGAGATGAATAACCGTCTTGGCAAGCCTACCCCTGTTGCGGTTGTATTGGGAACAGACCCCGCCATCGGTTTGTGTTCGGTAGCCCGGATGATGTATGGATTGAGTGAATACGCTGTTGCAGGCGGGCTGCGCGGTGAGGCCGTACCCTTGGTAAAATGTGAAACCTGCGATTTGGAAGTGCCGGCGACTGCTGAGATAGTCATTGAAGGGGAAATAGAAGCCAATACTTTGGTGCACGAAGGACCCTTCGGCGAGTATACGGGCTATATGGGAGCAGCAGGGGATGCCTTTGAAATCAAGATCAAAGCCATAACGCACCGGAACAACCCGGTATATCAGGCCTTTATCAGCCAAATGCCGCCTAGTGAAAGCAGCCTGATTCGCAGCCTCGGCAGGGAGGCAGGTCTTCTCAGGGGGCTGAGGGAAGAATTACACCTGCCGGTCAAGGATGTGCGTTTAAAAGAAAGTGGCGGAGCGGCTGCCTACCTGGTGATTTCCATCCGCCAGGACGGTTCGGTCGGTCTGAGCAAGCAGGTTGCCTCCGGAGCTTGGGCCATAGACCCCACCCTGGGCAAGTTCACTGTGCTTGTGGATGATGATATTGACATCTGGGATGACTTTGCAGTGGATTGGGCCATGTCCTTCCGCTTCCAGCCGGCGAAGGATTGTCTTATCGTGCCTGATACGGCCTCAGTGCGGCTGGATCCTTCCACTGCCCCTGCCGAGGAGCCGCAGTTAACCAGGAAACGGGCTATGGGTTCAAAAATCTTGATTGATGCTACCAGGAAGCATAACTACCCGCCTCTGGCCATACCACCCCTGGAGCATCGGCAAAAGGTCCTGGCAGATGCCGTTTCCTACGGCCTTGACAAACTGATTATTCCTTAGAAGACCAGTGAGTCACTTGGGGACGGTTCTTTAGTGACTCACTTTTAAGCAAATTGAGGACGGTAGGAGACTAGTGATCCTCCTGTAATGGAGTGAGGACCATGGCAAGGAGTAATCGCACTGATCCCTGGACAGCCTTGCAGCACCGTAACTATCGTCTGCTGTGGCTGGGCAACAGCTTTTCGCAATTCGGCGACCATATGCAGCAAGTGGCCCAGAACTGGTTGGTCTGGCAGATTACCGGCTCAATCTCAGCCCTGGGCTTTGCCGCCTTTGTAGGGATTGTGCCCAGGTTGCTCTTCGGTTTTTTTGGCGGGCCTCTAGTCGACAGTCATAACCGGCGCCGTCTGCTGGCTTTCACTCAAGCCACGGCGCTGCTGTTTTCCCTTCTGTTTGCCCTAAGCACTGCAAGCGGAAAAATTACATTTTGGCTGGCACTGCTGTCTATCTTTTCCCTGGAAAGCACTCAGATTGTAAATCAGACAACCAGGCAGGCCCTGTTGCAGGAAATTGTGCCGCGCGAGCATATAGCCAGCGCGGTTTCTTTAAATGCAACCGGCAATAACCTGGCCAGGATGACCGGACCGGCAGTAGGAGGGATTCTGATCCCTTTAACTGGGGTGGCGGGACTAATGTTTATCAACGCCTTTACTTTTCTCGCCATCCTGGTTGCTGTGTGGATGATGGACCTGCCTGCGCAGGCGTGCCAGGAAAAGCGTCAAAGTGATTTCATAGCCAATCTTAAAGAAGGCTACCTCTATATTTGGCACAATAACAGCCTGAGGATGCTGATTTACCTTGGCATGGTTTCGGCCCTGCTGATTATGCCCTTTGTCAACTTGCTGCCAGCCTATGTGACAACAGTTTTGCACAAGGGCCCTCAGTTTCTGGGATTCTTGACTGCCGCCTTCGGTACCGGGGCAGTGTTGGGCGCTATGAACAGTGCAACAGCGCGCAGCAGCATGGGAGGCAGGGTAACTATGCTTGCGGCTATGGCCCAAGGGACCGGTTTTGTGGTTTTCGCCCTGTCCCAGCATGCGGTTCTTTCTGTGCTTATGATGTTGAGCTTGGGGATCGCAACGATTGTGTATAACAACAGTGTGGTGACAGCCATGCAGTTGAGTACAGCACCTGAATATTTGGGCAGGGTGATGGGGGTATACCTGTTGAACAAAGCTGTTACAGCTTTGGGAGCTTTGCTGTTGGGGCTTGCCTCCGGTTTATTGGGGGTAAGTTGGACATTTGCTTGCAGTGGAATTCTGTATTTGCTTGTGGGCGCAGGGGTTCAGTATTTCACCCCCCACTTGAGGGAAACTGCCATCAGTCCTGCCCTGCCCCAAAATTCCAGAAACGAAACATGACGTTTCAATGCAGGGATGGATTTAACTCAGGTTCGCCAAACAGAACGGCAGTTGCGCCGTTTAACCTTGTTAACAGCATTTCGGTCAGAAAATTCCACAACTTAGGCCAAGGCCCGGAGACCTGGCACACAGATTGCGTTGATTATATCCAATCTATGCTAAGAAAGGGGCTTGATTATGTCGAAAGAGCATGCTATACCCTATAACGATTTGCGTGAGTGGATTGAAGAAGCGAAAAAACTGGGGGAACTGAAGACAGTGGAAGGGGCCACTTGGGAGCAGGATATTGGTCTTGCTACAGAGCTCCTGCATCACTCCTCCCCCTCACCGGCAGTAATCTTTGAGAAAATCCCGGGCGTGGAACCAGGGTACAAGGTGATTACCAATGTCTTCGGGGATAAACGCATGAACATGACTTTTGGTTTCCCAACCTCCCTGAGTAAGGTAGAAGTCAGTGATGCTTTGCATGCAAGGATGAAAAACCTCCAGCCGATACCTTACCAGGTAGTCGAAACCGGTCCAGTGATGGAAAACGTCCTCATGGGCGACCAGGTAGATATTCTTAAGTTTCCCACCCCTTTTTGGCATGAAAACGACGGTGGGCGCTACATAGGCACAGGCAGTTACGATATCACGATTGACCCTGACGAAAAATGGGTAAACCTGGGCACTTACCGCGTTATGGTGCATGATGCAAAACATTTGGGCTTCTACATTTCGCCTGGGAAGCATGGGCGCATCCACCGGGACAAATTCTTTGCCCGCAATGAACCCTGTCCCGTGGCAGTGGTGGTGGGCGGAGACCCGCTGCTCTACCTGATGGCCTGCAATGAAGTCCCTTATGGTGTTTGTGAGTATGAATTGGCCGGAGCGCTGCGCAACAAACCTTATGAAGTGATTGAAGGCCGGGTTACCGGGCTGCCGATTCCCGCCAACGCGGAAATTGTGCTGGAAGGCTATGCCTACCCGGACATAAAAAAAACAGAAGGACCGTTCGGCGAATGGACCGGCTATTACGCCAGCGGTGAGCGTCCGGAACCGGTTATTGAGGTCAAGGCCGTCTACCACCGCAACAATCCTTTCATCCTGGGCAGCCCGCCGAACCGTCCGCCGGATGAACTGGTACGCTACCGGGCCATTGTCCGCTCCGGCCTGCTTAAAGAGGAACTGGAGAAGGCCGGAGTCCCGGATGTCCAAGCGGTATGGGCGCACGAAGTGGGCGGTGTCCGCATGTTTCTTGCTGTTTCCATCAAGCAGCGCTACCCCGGGCATGCGCGGCAGGCCGGACAGATTGCAGCCATGTGCCACGTGGGAGCCTATGCCGGCAAGTACGTAGTAGTGGTTGATGAGGATATAGACCCCTCTGATTTGGAAGCTGTAATCTGGGCCATGTCTACCCGTTCCGACCCGGCCGAGTCTATTGACATTATCCGCCGGGCCTGGAGTACACCGCTCGACCCGCGCATCCACCCAGACCAAAAGGCCGCAGGCAATAACACCAACTCCCGTGCCATAATAGATGCGACCCGTCCGTTTGAGTGGCGGGACCGTTTTCCCATAGTCAATTACCCTAGCCCGGAGCTGGCCAAACTGGCGCGTGAAAAATTCGGCTATTTATTGCGCTAAGCTTGTCCGTAGCAGCTGTACCATCAGGAGATAAAAATCTTCGAAGCTGGAATTTGACTCACTCCCTAAAGGGACGGGAGGGATTACATGGAATCACATGTCATCGGTATTTCGCCCGCGAGGAAGGATGCCTGGGGAAAAGTGAGCGGGGAAGCTCTTTACGTCAATGACGTCAAACTGCCCGTCTGCCTGGAAGGGAAAGTCTTGCGTAGTCCATACCCACATGCCCGGATTGCCGGCATTGACGTCGGCAAGGCCATGAAGCTGCCCGGAGTTGCCGCTGTAATTACAGGGCAGGACCTCCCGGCAAAACGATTCGGCAACAGCATCGCCGACCAGCCGGTACTGGCTCGCCGTCGGGTACGCTTTGTGGGAGAGCGGGTAGCGGCTGTGGCGGCTGTAGACGCGGACACAGCCGCAGAGGCCCTGGAACTGATAAAAGTAGAGTATGAAGAACTACCGGTCCTGACCGATCCCGTCCTGGCGATGGAGAGCGGCGCCCCATTACTGCACCCTAAGTTCAGTACATATCGCAATGCACCAGCGCTTGATATCCCCAACGTCGCCGGCTCTGCCAGCTACGGAACGGGGGACGTGGAGGCGGCCTTCGCCCAGGCTGAACTTGTATTTGAACACACCTTTCGCACCCAGGTTGTGCACCAGGGATATCTTGAACCCCATGCCTGCATGGTTCAATCCGCCAGTGGCGATTCAGCAACAATTTGGAGCAACAACAAGTCGCCCTTCGAATTGCGTGCTGAGTTAGCGCGTTTATTAGGGTTACCAGCCTCGGGGATTGAGGTGATTTACCCTTTTATCGGCGGGGACTTTGGGGGAAAAGGGGCGGTGATGGATGAACCGGTCTGTTATTACCTGGCGCTGGCAAGCGGGAGTCCGGTACGGATGACCATGTCCGTGCGGGAGGAGCTACTTGCTGCCAACCCGCGCCATGCCGCCATTATTACTCTTAAGAGCGGGCTGCGTAAGGATGGGACACTCCTGGCCCGGCAGGCCAGAGTGGTATTTGACTCCGGCGCCTACGCCGGGGCAAATTCCCACCCCTTGGTTGCCGGAGTGCGCCGCGTGCTAGGGGCATACAGGATACCCCATACCAGGATTGACGGTTTCAGCGTCTATACCAATTCAGTGCCCGCCGGTCACTGCCGGGCCCCCGGGGACCCGCAGGTTTTCTTTGCCGTGGAGTCCCATACCGATATTTTGGCCCAAGCGGTGTGCCTCGACCCTGTGGAATTCCGCCGGCGCAATGTGCTGCTGGAGGGCCATATCTCCCCCCTCGGCCTGGAATGGAGCGGTATCAATGCCCTGCAGGTGCTGGAAACAGCAGTGATGAATTCCGGTTGGAACCAACCTAAGGCTTCACGCTTTGCCGGTCGTGGCATGGCCTTGACCGAGCGCAACACCGGTTTGGGCGGCTCCTCAGCTCTTGTCACACTTCAATCTGACGGCAGCGCCACAGTAGTCAGCGGCGCTACGGACCCGGGTACGGGCAGCCATACTGTGCTCAGGCAGATTGCGGCCCACGAACTGGGACTGCCTTTGGAAAAGGTTTCTTTCAGTGGCGGCAACACCGGCATGGCCCCTTTCGATAACGGCAGCGGCTCCAGCCGCGTTACTCATGTTACCGGCCAAGCCGTACGCCTGGCCGCCCAGGATGCCGTCAGTCAAGGCAAGGATTTGGCTGCAGCACAACTGCAGGTGAGCACAACTGAAATCATTTATCAGGATGGCATATTTTCTAGTTCCGCAGGCAAAAGTCTTTGCCTGCAGGAGGTTTTGGCACGCTCCGGCAGGGCGGGAAAAGTCATCACCGGCAGGGGCAGTTATGTGGCAGACAAGGCGGGGAGCACCTGTTTTTCGGCTCAGATAGCTGAAGTGGAGGTTGATCCGGAAACGGGCCAGGTTACCGTGCAGCGCGTAATAACTGCCAACGACATTGGTTTAGCCGTGAACCCTGAGACGGTGAAAGGCCAGGTTGAAGGGACCGTGGTCCAGGGCATGGGCTTTGCGCTCAATGAAGAGCTTCCTCGCCCAGAAGGACTGCCTCAGGTTACCAGCCTTGCTGACTACAAGCTGGCTACCTGCCTGGATGCGCCCACAGTGCAAACTTTTCTGGTAGAAGGTTCCTCAGGTCCTGGACCGTACGGAGCGAAATCAATTGGTGAACAAGGCATCGCTGCCGTGGCTCCGGCTATCGCCAACGCGGTTTACGATGCTGTTGGGGTCCGGCTGTTTGAATTGCCGCTGACCGCTGAGAAAATTCGCCATGCCCTGCAGCAGCGAGAGGGGGCAGGAGGGTGAAATTCTATGTCATAGAACCTGCCAGCCTTACCGAAGCCGTGGACATACTCAGCCAGGCAAAAGACATTATCTTGATGGCCGGCGGGACAGACCTCCTGGTAAAGGTTAAGCAGGGAAGGCTTAAGCCTGGGCGTGTTTTGTCCCTGCGTCAAATTCAAGGATTGGAGCGGGTTGAATACGTACCCGGTAGGGGGCTGTTTATAGGACCCATGGCTACCCATGCTCAGGTGGCGGCTCATCCTGAGGTTATCTGCCGGTTTTCTGCTTTAGCGGAAGCTTGTTCCGCTGTTGGGTCCCCTCAAATTCGCAATGTGGGAACTGTAGCAGGAAACCTGGCCAACGCCTCACCGGCCGCCGATACGGCAGGAGCATTGCTTGCCCTGGAAGCCCAGCTCATGCTCATGGGTCCCCAGGGCAGCCGGCGAGTGGCACTGGCGGATTTCCTGCTTGGCCCGGGAAAAACCTGTTTGGGTCAGGGCGAATTGATTGCGCAGATTTTTGCGCCCGAACCTCAACTGTCCACCTTTAGCACTTATCTCAAGCTCGGCCGCCGCAAGGCGATGGAAATCGCTGTCTGCAGTGTAGCTCTGGCCTCAACCTCCGCTGGCAATGGGTGGTCAAATGTTCAACTTGCTTTAGGGGCGGTTGGCCCAACCACTCTGCTGTCCAAGCAGGCTGGGAATGTGCTGGAAGGACAGGTGTGGTCTGAACAGGTAAGCATACTGGCAGGCAAGTCCGCCGCATCTGAGTGCCAGCCTGTCGATGACCAAAGGGCCTCTGCCAGTTACCGTAGGGCAATGGTGGAGGTTATGGTCAAGCGGGCGATTAGCCGGCTGGAATTCCTGAAAGGATAGGGGATCCATGTCCAGGGAAATTAAACTCTTGGTTAACGACAGGCAATATGTGGTTGCCTGCCACGATTCC
>JAJYNB010000262.1 GCA_021786555.1 Bacillota bacterium
AGCACCCTACATCACATCTAAACCCGTACGGTTTATCGTAGAGTCTGGACTTTAGGAGACCGATTCATTCCTGCAAACGTACAATATTTGTTCCTGCGTATAAAGCCCTCGGAGGCCCTCTCCACCCCATTAAATCCCGCCACCTGGTTAATCCCGGGTAAATTCTGATCAACATCCTTTTCTTAGCTATTTTGACACCTGCTGGTCGACTTAGGCGCCACAACTGCAATTCCTTACTGTGAAACCGAATTCTTCCGCGCAAAAACCCCGCGAAATGCCTGGTCTGTGAAGATGCCTTATTTAAAGATTGCCTGTCTGGATCAATTGGACCGAAAGAAGTTCCAATCTTGCGGCTTTCTGTACCTAGACTCGCTAGAAACGGCTCTGGTAGCGTTAATTGCCAGGAATATGTTCCGAAAAATGCATTTAGCAATCGGAAAAACGCTTCTAACCCCGGAATCAGGAACTTTTTTCTTGACTTTTCACTCCTTCCCCTCCGAAAAAGGAATATATTCATAGGCTTTACCCCCGTTTCAGGGGTGCTGCAGACCTATATAAGAACAATTAGATTATTGTCAGATATTTCCTGCAAAGAATTTCCACTAATTTTTTGTTTCTTTGTCTAATTTAAAAGATATAACAAAAGAGGCTGCCTCATAAGGCAGTCTCCTACAGCTTTAGCGTCTCCAATCTAGAATTCCAGTGTTCCCAAGCTCAGTCTCATCCTCTCCAAGGCTTCCCGCAGGCGTTCGGTGGGGAGAGTCAGAGAAATCCTGAAATAGCCTTCACCGCATTCTCCGTAGCCGTTGCCGGGAGTAATTACCACACCGGCCTTTTCCAGCACCAGCTCGGCAAAAGAGCTCGAGGTAAAGCTCTTGGGAACCCTGGGCCAGATATAAATGGTTGCCAGGCTTTTATTGAGGTTCCAACCCATCTCATTTAGTCCGTCAATCACCATATCCCGTCGTTCCCTGTATACCTGCCGCATTTCTGCCACACATTCCTGGGGTCCAAGGAGTGCCTCTACTGCGGCTGCCTGGACGGCCTGGAAGATGCCCGAGTCAATGTTGGACTTGATTCTCCCCAAAGCCTCAATCACTCTGGCGTTGCCTGCAGCCCAGCCAACCCGCCAACCGGTCATGTTGTAAGTCTTGGACAAGGAGCCAAATTCGATGCCCACATCCCCGGCTCCTTCCACCTCCAGGAAACTGATTGGCTTGTAGCCGTCAAAGTAAATTTCCTGGTAGGCAGCGTCATGGCAGATAATAATATCGTACTTTTTGGCAAAGGCGATGGCCTTTGTGTAGAAAGCAGCATCAGCAATACCCCCGGTGGGGTTGTTGGGATAGTTAAGGAACATCAGCTTGGCTCGTTTGGCCACATCAGGAGGAATAATGTCAAAGTCCGGCAGGAAGCCGTTCTCTTCCAATATGGGCATCCTGTAAGATTCGGCGCCGGTAAGCATAACCCCCACGTTGTAAACAGGGTAACCAGGGTCCGGAACCAGGGCTATGTCCCCCGGGTTGAGGTAACACCAGGTGACGTGGGCAATACCTTCTTTGGAACCGATAAGGGCTACAACCTCTTTTTTGGGGTCCAGTTCCACGTTGAAGCGCCGCTGGTAATAGGTAGAGACAGCCTGCCTGTAAACCGGCATCCCTACATAGGAAGGGTAGCGGTGGTTCGCCGGATTGTGGGCTTCCTCTGCCAGCTTCTTGATAATATGTTCTGGAGTGGGCCGGTCAGGGTCGCCTATACCCAAGCTGATTACATCGACACCCTTAGCCTTCGCCGCCTCAATTTTTTCGTCAATCCGGGCAAACAAGTATGGTGGTAAAGCTTTGATTCTCTCAGCTTCTTCCATCAGAAAAATCACACTCCTATTTTTCCACCCGTCTATGTTTAACCCCAGTGTCAGCCGGCTGGATCAATACCTCTCCGTAAAATACTTCCGTGGCGGGGCCGGTCATATACAGGTGGTTGTCACTTCCCCACTCAACCAGCAAATCTCCGCCGGGTAAACGCACCTTAATCTTGCGCCCGGTTTTACCGTTCAGCACGCAGGCAACTGCCGCAGCGCAGGCTCCCGTACCGCAGGCCAGAGTAGCCCCGGCCCCTCTCTCCCATACCCGCATGATTACATCCGAAGAATCCAGGACCTGAACAAATTCCACATTGGTGTGGCGTGGAAAAAACTCATGGGTTTCCAGCTTGGGGCCAATCTCCGCCAGTTGTACCGCGGCGGCATCGTCGACAAAGGTAATACAGTGGGGGTTACCCATCGATACTGCCGTAATAAAAAATTCCCGGTCGTCCACGCTTAGTGGTTGATTCAGCACAGTGGCGCCGCTGCCGGTGGTAGGGACAAGTTCAGGCTGCAGAATGGGTTCGCCCATATCTACCGTAACCGACTCGACCCTGCCCTCCCTGACAGTCACGTTCAATTTTAGCACCCCGCTCAAGGTCTCCACGCTTAGCGGGTTACTGACCACAAGCTGCCGCTCGTATAAATATTTGGCAAAACAGCGAATGGCATTGCCGCACATTTCTGGTTCCGAACCATCGGAATTAAAAATCCGCATCCTGGCGTCCGCTGTCTCGGACGGCAGAACCAAGGCCAGGCCGTCCGCCCCGATGCCGAAATTCCGGTCACAAAGTTTTACGGCAAGAGCCGCAAAGTCTTCAGCAGGGGTTCCGGAATTAAAATAGTCCAGAAAAACAAAGTCGTTGCCTAGTCCATGCATTTTAGTAAATTTCATATATCCGGTACTCCTTCATACTCAGCCTTTTGTATAGAATACTACCTGATTTTGGGATAATCAACCCTTAGCTGATAAGTATACAATAAGCGTATTCAGAATTCAGGAGTCGTGTGAACGATTAGGAATTCAGAAGTCAGGAGTCAGAATTCAGAATGCTTCGAGATAATCGTTCTCTGCACTCTAACTCCTGACTCCTGCTATTTTGGCCGTTTCATTTGGTTTTGATAACGTCGTTAATCAGTGGTGCCGCAACGCGGGCACGGCTGTCTGACTCCTGACTCCTGTCTCCTGTCTCCTGACTCCTGTCTCCTGACTCCTGACTTCTTATCTCATACATCCGCTTTCACAAAGTACACATCGGTAGGTTTGAACTGGCTCAAGCGCCGGAAACGCGCCTTCACTTCCATGCCGATCTGCACGTCCTCCGGGGCCACTCCAACCAGACGGGATAGGAAGAAAGTATCCACTCCTGGCCATTCTACCATAATCAATGTAAAGGGAGTCTCGTCTAGGAATTCCTGCCCGCCAAAGTAGCAGGTGGTGAAGGTATGAATTTTGCCGTTCAACGGCAGGTCCATCCATTCAGTAGGAGCACCGCAGTTCATGCAGTGACTGCGCGGAGTGCCAAAAGTGCTGCCGCACTTGGTGCAGCGGCTTCCCTTCAATTCCCCTTTGGCCAGCCCGGCAAAAAACGGGGAATCCTGGGCGTAGCTGTGGATATAATCCACTTCATAGTGATATTTCATAATTATCGGGTCGAGGTTGTAGAGGACACATCCTTGTTCGACCTCTTCCAGTTTGGTGCTGCTGATATTTTTTTCTGCCATGTCCTAGAACCCCCTTTCCATGATGCTCACCGTAATATATGTGCCCGTGCCGGCGTGGCTGTGAATCAGGCCGCGCTTCGGATTTTTGAGCTGCAGCGCGCCATCCCCGCCGAAATGCTTGCTAACATTCCCCTGCAGCTGCCAGAAGGCAAACACTGACTGCATTAGTCCGGTAGCTCCCACGGGATGCCCGCAGGCCAAAAGTCCCCCTGACGGATTTACCGGCACTTTGCCGTTCAGATCAGCTGCCCCCGACTCGACAAATTTGCCGCCGTCACCGTATTTGCACAAGCCGAGATCCTCATAGGTCTGGATTTCCGATGAGGTGAAGGCGTCATGCAGTTCTACAAAATCCAGTTCTTCCAACGGGTTCTCAATCTTGGCCATTTTGTAAGCCTCTTTGGCCGCTACCCGCCCGCCCCGGAAGGAGTGAACACCAGGATATTTCAGATTTTTATAATCTTCCGGGTTCTCATGAGGCAGGAGGATCACTTCCCTGGAGGGCCGGTCAGCCAGACGCATAGCATCGGTTCCCGTACCTACGCCTGTAATACGGATGGGTTTGTCTGTCAGCTTATAGGCCATTTCCTCTGAGGCCAGGATTGCCGTAGCCGCCCCATCGGACATAACGCAAATATCCAGCCGTTTAAGGGGGTCTGACACCATTTCCGAATTGAGCACATCCTGAATAGTAAGTTCCGCCGGGAACTGGGCGTAGGGATTGTGCATCGCGTTCTTATGGTTTTTGACCGATACAGCCGCCAGCTGCTCCACCGTAGTCCCGAACTCATGCATGTGCCGCTTAACCATCATGGCATAATAGCCGGTATAGAACCCGCCCACAGGGTAGTCGAAATTAGTGTCAGATGCCAGGGCGATGAATTCATTCCCCTTCCAGGTGTTCACATGGGACATGGTTTCAAAGCCGAAGGCTGCCACCACATCCATCCGCCCGCTGGCGATCGCCTCCCAGGCGCTTTGGAAACACATACCCCCGGTGGCCCCGCCCGATTCAATCCGTCTGGAGGGCTTAGGGGTAAGCCCCAGGTAATCGTGTACCATTATCCCCGCCATCAACTGCCGGGTGAAGTGGTCTGAGAAGTATGACGCCACCGACCCGTCAATGCGGTCCAGTGTCAAATCGGGCACATCTGCCATGGCACTGTCAAAAGACTCTTTGACCATATAGCGAAAATCCTTGTTGGGGGACGCCTTGGAAAACTTGGTAATGCCCCCGCTCACCATATATACTGGCCTCATTCTCTTTTTTCCTCCTTACTGACAAATCCATTTTGATCCTCGATTATACTTGCGGCGCCTCCTTTGCCGGATACATATGACTAGCAAATTCCGTGCCTGAATCACAACTATTCAAAAAGCGCCTGCTCTATGCTGCCTCACCCCGCCCCTGGCGGGTAAACCCGGAGTTTTCGGCTCTGAATAGGCAGAATCGCCTATGCATATCTGCCTATTCAGGCATTTTTGCCAGCTTATGACCCCTCTTGATGCCATATTTTTTACATTTACGCAGCAGAGTGGAAACGTCTATGTCCAGGCTTTCCGCTATCTGGGCCAGATTGTCTTTGCTCTGCATGGCTCTTGCCAGAAGTTGGCGCTCCGCTGCGGCCAAAGCCGTCTTAAGGGGTACCGTGCCCCTGCCCTGGGGCACGCCCGGACCCGGGGTATCAAAGCTGTGCCTGGTCTGTTCCGGCAGGTCTTCCAGTTTGATCAACCCGCTTTGATTCAAGACCGCCAGGCGCTCCAGGGTGTTCTCCAATTCCCGCGCCAGTTCCATAACCCGCTGCATCTGGGGCTCCCTGGCCACCGGCTTATCACGTGACAAGCCTGAAGAGATCCCGGCGTTATTCAAAATATCCAGGTACCCACTGGCAAGCCGCTTGGACTGTCTTAATTCTTCTTTAAGCCGGTTTAGTTCACTTAGGTCCCTGACCACGCTGACTACAGCCAATAGTTCCCCCTGCGCATCCAGAACCGGATTTCCTGTGACCAGGGCCTCGCAGCCACTGGGATAAGTAATGACTTTGGAAATATGGCTGCGGGAGCTGATAGTCTCCATGGTCACATTTTCCGAGATAAGCTTGTTTTCCAGCAGGTAGGTCACGGGTTTGCCCAGGATATCGCCCGTTATACCCGTAATGCGTTTAAAGGCGTAGTTGCAGGCAACGCAGATTCCGGCCCCATCAGTCATATAGATGCCATCGCTTATGGATTCGATAACCGCTTTCAGCTTAGTCTCCAGTTCCCGGCTCATGCTTTATTCCCCCTGAACAGCGGCTGCACCGGACTAGGCCAATTTATCCTCGTCTAAGACTCCCACTTCTATAAGTGGGAGTGGTTACGCCGTAGTCTGCTTCGGTGGGGGCAGATTCCCCTGTTTAGCGGAAGCTAAACGAGTTCACTGCCTAACACCCCAGGTAACGGGCTATAACCAGGCGTTGGATTTCCGATGTCCCCTCCCCGATCTCCAGCAGCTTGGCGTCCCGCAAGTAGCGTTCTACCGGGTAGTCCTTCATGTAGCCGTACCCGCCGTGAATTTGAATCCCCTCCAGGGCTGCCTTGGTAGCAGTCTCAGAAGCATGCAGTTTGGCCATGGCTGCCTCCCGGCCAAAGGGCAGGTGAGCATCCTTCAGCCTGGCCGCCTGCAGCACCATCAGGCGCGAAAGCTCGACCTGAGTCGCCATGTCCGCCAGTTTGAACTGGATGGCCTGGAAGTAACTCAGGGTTTTGCCGAATTGTTTGCGCTCCTTTGCATACTTTAGGGCCGCGTCAAGGGATGCCTGGCCAATTCCCACCGCCATGGCCCCGATACTGATCCGGCCGCCGTCCAGAATCTGCAGGAATTGGCTGAAACCCTTGTTTTCCTCACCCAATAGGTTCTCCGCCGGAATTTCCACATCTTCAAACACGATTTCCGTGGTATTGGAAGCGTTTAAGCCTAGCTTTTTGTAGGGCGTATTGACTTGCAGCCCGGGGGTGCCGGGTTCTACCAGGAAAGCGCTGATGCCCCGGGTTCCCTTGGAGGGATCGGTTATAGCTGTAACCGTAATCACCCCGGCATAGCTGGCATTGGTAATAAAACACTTGGAACCGTTTAGGACCCAGCCTTTATCGGTGCGCCTGGCCCTGGTCCTGGTGCCTCCCGCATCCGAGCCGGCTTCCGGCTCGGTCAGTCCGAAGGAGGCCAGGTATTCGCCACGAAACAGGGGTGGAAGATATTTTTCTTTTTGTTCCCTGCTGCCGAAGAGATATATCGGGCTGATGCCCAGGGACAAATCCGCCGCATAGGTAATCCCCGTGGAAGCGCAGACCCGGGAGATTTCTTCCGCGGCCAGGGCATAGCTCACCGTGTCCCCGCCTGTCCCCCCAAACTCCTCCGCAAAAGGCAAACCGAGCAAACCCAGTTCGCCCATTTGTTTTACGGCATCCAGGGGAAATTCCCCCGTCAGGTCCCGTTCCGCCGCTCCGGGTGCGATCTTCTGCTCAGCAAAGGAACGCACCATGGCACGCAAGGCTTGTTGTTCGTCCGTCAAACCAAACATCACTAAAACATCCTCCTTCCGCCGGGCATGGATTTTAGCTGGTGCCGGACTCAGCCTGGCCCGGCAAAGTTAAACAGGGGCGCTTCCTTTGCTTCCTAAAATATGCAAGAGTTATGCCACTAGTCTAAATATTCGGATTATATTTCCGAACTGCTCTCTAAGCGGCCTGCCCCGAAAGAGCTGCGTATTCCAGACAGGATATAGGCAGCAACGCCTATGCACACTTGCCTATTCTAGGCAAAAATGCCCAAGCAGCCAAGCAAATATCACCAGTTCTGGGGTGCCTGGTTATCCAAAGAACTTCAGCGCTTGCCGGCGCGTTATTTATCCCTGGGGAAACAGGTCAGTGGCCAGCACGTGTCTATTCTGGAAAAGAAACAGGCCACGCCCGGCAAAAGGGTGGCCTGCAATATGATCCTACACTTTGAGATAGGCGATTTTTTGTTTCGCCGTTTTTTTTATGCTGCGGTGTAAACCTATCAGCAAGGACGGGCCGCCGGCTACAGCCAGAATCACCGCCCAGT
>JAJYNB010000152.1 GCA_021786555.1 Bacillota bacterium
ATGTCATGAATACTCTTTGCGCTGCTGCCGCTTGAGGCTGACCGGTTGTTATTATCTCCGCCGCTTGGGTACCCTAACGAATGAATTAAGAAGGCCCCGCTTAAGGCGCCTGACAGGGTTACAACATAAAAACAGCCCCGGTAATACCGGCGGCTGTCCTTGTGGATGCCTGTTAATTAAGTATTTTGCCAAACATTATCTGATCTACATATTCCCCCGCAATCTTATATTGTTTAACCCGTACTCCCTCCCTGACAAAGCCAAACTTCTCATAGAGTTTGACTGCTCTAGGGTTGGTATCAAAGGTGCAGCAGTAAAGTTTTTCCACTCCGTGTTCAGACGCCCAGTCCATGGCGGCCTGGACCAGCATCGTACCGATTCCCCTGTCCCGAAAACCCGGCAGGAGGCTCATGCCGAAATCCGCCGTATGCCGGGTGCTCTTGATGCCGCCCCTTACCACCAGGATAAAACCAAGAATTTTATCACCCTGTGCCGCCACTATATAGGCCCTCTCCCCGGATCTGAACTCGCGAATCTTGTTCTTCAGGACACTGGGGTCCGTTATTCCCATCTCATTCTCATCCCGGTCAAACCAGACCCTTTCGGCCAGAGTGGATACCAAGCAATCCAAAATACCCCCGGCATCTTCCGGCGTCCCTAATCGTATTGTTACTTCCAGACTGCTCATACTACTAACTCCCTTCCGGCAACCTTTAATTACAGTTTACTACTAAGGTTTAGAAACATTCAGTGTTTTTCGCCGAAATGCAACTATTGGAAGTTGAGCAGCAAAAGTACCGGG
Source organism: Bacillota bacterium (assembly GCA_021786555.1). GTDB lineage: Bacteria > Bacillota > Desulfitobacteriia > Desulfitobacteriales > JAJXUE01 > JAJZPO01. The sequence goes on from JAJYNB010000152.1 coordinate 803, forward strand.
CCGGTCCATCCTGGGTACACCTGCCAAAGAGCCACTTGACCGCCTACCCTCGTTTCACAGCCGCCCGCCGGAATACGATTCCACCGGATGATTTCTCCCCGGCTGAATTTATTCAGGCATTTATAATTCAGGAGTCAGGAATTCAGAATACCGAGAGGCGGTCACACCGTTCTCTCATTCTGACTCCCGACTCCTGACTACTTTGTAGTTTTGCCTAGGCAATGCCAGGTATTCAGAATTAAGGAGCCAGAATTCAGAATACTGAAAGATTCTGACTCCTGACTCCTGAATTCCGACTCCTTTTCTCAGGCTATAACCGCCAGGATGTCGCCCGGGGCCACACTTTGACCGGCAGTTACCCGGATTTCCTGGACTATTCCCGCTTTGTCGGCAGCAACTTCATTCTCCATCTTCATAGCTTCTACTATCAGGAGAACCTGGCCCACTTTGACCTGGTCGCCTGGATTGCATAAAATTTTGCTGACCACCCCGTTCATAGGCGCCGTTACCGCACCTTGAACCACCCGGGGCTGAAAACTGGCGGCCTCGACCTCCTGCGGGGTGTAAGCCTGTTGGCGCCCCGGGGCTACCGGAACAATCTCTTCCACTTCCACCAGATAGGGATTGCCGTTAACCTTAATGTTGAATAGTTTTGCCATGCCAGATCGGCCTCCAATCTTAGGTCTCTCAGGATTGAGTCAGAACCGCATTGCGGCGGTTGAGCAGTTTCCATGTCGATATCTGAGGGGTTATGCCTACTATGCGGTAGCCGGTACCGTTAGCCTCGGCCAGCATGGCTATGGCGCCAGAGATGGCTGCCACCACTTCCTCTTCACTGCCGCCTGTTTCTTCCGGCTGGACATCATAGTCAGCCATTCTTAACTGGATGAAATTAGTGTAAACCTCGCCCCGCCGGAAATACTCGTTTTGCAGCACCGCCCGGTGGAACGGAATAGTCGTCGGCACCCCCCGCACCTTGAACTCATCCAGAGCGCGGCTCATGCGGCGGCATGCTTCATCTCTGTCAACACCCCAAACCAGCAATTTGGCCAGCAGGGAATCATATAATGGCGGAATGGACCAGCCTTGGTAGACCCCCGCCTCAACCCTTACCCCTGGGCCACCCGGGGGTGCGAAATATCTGATCTTGCCAGGCACAGGCAGGAAGTTCCGCGCTGGGTCCTCGGCGTTAATGCGGCATTCCATAGCCCACCCCAGGCATTTAATATCTTTTTGGGCCAGGGCGAGGGGCTTGCCCGCTGCCAGTTTGATCTGTTCCTTAACCAAATCGATTCCTGTCACAAGCTCCGTCACGGGATGTTCAACCTGAATCCTGGTGTTCATCTCCATAAAATAGAACTCGCCCTTTTTGTCCAGTAAAAACTCTACGGTGCCAACCGTATGATACCCCGCTTCACGGGCCAGCCGGACCGCTGCTTCCCCCATCTGCCGGCGCAGTTTGGGACGGACAGCGGGCGACGGTGATTCTTCGATCAGCTTCTGGTGTCTGCGCTGTACGGAGCAATCTCTTTCCGGCAGATAGACCAAGCGGCCGGACATATCTGCCATCAACTGAATTTCCACATGTCGCGGCTCTTCAATGTATTTCTCCAACAACATGGTGCCGTTTTTAAAAGCCAGTAAAGCCTCAGCCCGGGCTTGTTCAAAGGCCTGACCAAGTTCCCCGGCAGACTGGACTACCCTCATACCCCGGCCGCCGCCACCTGCGGCAGCCTTTAACATGACGGGGTAGCCAATTTTCCCGGCAAATTCCCTGGCTTCTTCTACGGACGTGACCGGTCCGGGCGAACCGGGAACCACAGGAACTCCGACCTTTACAGCCAATTCCCTGGCTTGGGCTTTATCACCCATCAGCCTGATTACCTCAGCCGTAGGGCCGATGAAGGCAATTCCCGCCTCTTGACAGGCTTCCGGGAAAGCGGGGTTTTCTGACAGGAACCCATACCCGGGGTGAATCCCATCCGCCCCAGCCTCCTGTGCTGTTTGGATAATACTCTCCAAATCCAGATAACATTTGGGGGCGCCCAGGTTGTAAGTTTCATCTGCCAATAAGGCCGCCATGGAATCCTTATCCGCTTCGGAATGCATCAGTACGGTCTTGATGTCCATCTCACGGCAAGCCCTGATGACCCTGACCGCAATCTCGCCCCGGTTTGCAATTAGAATCTTTTCAAACAACCCAATCCCCCCTTGTCTTAGAATGGTATGTTTCCGTGCTTGCGGGGAGCCCTGGTCTCTTTCTTGCTGGATAAAGAGCTTAAAGTATTGATCAAGATCCGCCTGGTATCCCGGGGATCAATTACATCATCGATCATGCCCTTAGCGCAGGCCACATAAGGGTTTGCGAACTTATCCCGGTATTCCGCAGTTTTGCGTGCCCTTACCTCTTCGGGGTTTTCTGCGCTGTTGATTTCGTCCCGGTAGATGATGTTGGCTGCCCCGTCAGGCCCCATGACTGCGATTTCTGCAATGGGCCAGGCATAGGCCGCGTCTGCGCCCAAGGACCTGCTGCACATGGCCACATACGCCCCACCATAGGCTTTGCGCAGCACGACGGAAATTTTGGGTACTGTGGCCTCGGAATAGGCATAGAGAATTTTGGCTCCATGGCGGATAATCCCGCCGTGCTCCTGGGCCACCCCAGGTAAAAATCCTGGCACATCCACAAAAGTGATCATCGGCAGGTTAAAACAGTCGCAGAAGCGGACAAATCTTGCTATCTTGTCGGAAGCGTTGATGTTGAGACAGCCGGCCAAGACCTTCGGCTGGTTGGCAATAATTCCCACAGACATCCCGTCCAGCCGGGCAAAACCCACTACGGCGTTCTGAGCAAACATACTGTGAACTTCCAGGAAGTCGCCGCCGTCCACCACCGCTTTGATTACTTTGCGAACATCATACCATTTGTTTGATTCCCCCGGGACAAGTTCCAGTAGTTCCTCCTTGGAAACCAAAGGTTCCCTGCTGGCAATCCGAGGCGGATCCTCCAAATTGTTTTGCGGCAGGAATTCCAGCAAGTGTCGCAGCAAGGCCAGGCTCTCTTCTTCATTGGCAGCCATAAAATGGGCTACTCCACTTTGTTGGTTCTGAGCCTTTGCGCCTCCCAGCATCTCAGGCGTTACATCTTCCCCTGTGACTGACTTGATCACCTGGGGCCCGGTGATAAACATCTGGCTGGTATTGTTAACCATAATAATAAAGTCCGTAATTGCCGGTGAATAAACGTCACCCCCGGCGCAGGGGCCCATAATTACCGATAGCTGGGGGATCACCCCCGAAGCCTGGGTATTACGGTAAAATATTTGTCCGTAGGCGTCCAGGGAGTAAACTCCCTCGTGAATCCGTGCTCCGCCCGAGTCGTTTAGCCCGATAAAAGGGCTGCCCGTTTTGATGGCCAAATCCATGACCTTGCAGATTTTCTTGGAGTGAAGTTCGCCCAAAGCCCCGCCGTAAACAGTAAAGTCCTTGGCGAAAAGATACACCTGGCGGCCATTGATGGTCCCGTACCCGGTAACTACGCCTTCTCCGTAAAACTCTTCCTCGTCCCCGTGCACAAACATGTCCACTTCTGTGAAACTGCCAGGGTCGAGTAAGATTTCAATTCTTTCCCGGGCGGTAAGCTTCCCGGCTTGATGCTGCCGGTCTATACGCCTTTCCCCGCCGCCCAATTTTACCTTTTCACGCCGCTGTGTTAAGTCTTCGATTCTTTTGTCCAAGTTTGTCTTCCCCCTGATCCTGGCCTGCCTAAAGACATGGAGCCTCGGCCAGGCACTTTCCGTTTTGTTACGCTGCCGGCAGGATTTCGAGTCTATTCCGAGTTCCGCTGACAGATTTCTGTCAACACGCCGCCGCTGGCTTTGGGGTGGAGAAAGGCGATAAGGGCTCCGCCGGCTCCGGTTCTCGGTTCCTGGTCCAGCAGCCGCACACCTTGGGCTCTAAGCTGGCCCAAAGCCAATTGGATGTCCGGCACCCTATAGGCAATGTGGTGAATGCCTTCCCCCCGCGACTGCAAAAACTTGGCCACAGGACTGTCAAGCGTCGTAGGTTCCAGCAGTTCAATTTCGCTGTCCCCCAGAGGCAGAAAAGCCACTTTGACCTTCTGATCCGTTACTTCCTCAATCCCGCTGCAGTGCAGGCCCATGGCAGTACTGTAGAAATCAAGGCTGGCCTCAATACTGTTTACTGCGATGCCTACATGGTCCACCCGGGTCAGGGTTATCCCATCCCCCTGAAAGTGCTGCCGGATAAAGTCAGCAATGTCTTTTGTGGACGTACCCGGCCCGAAAATCTCGGCAATGCCGGCGCTTTTCAGATAAGGTATATCCTCTTCCGGCACCACGCCGCCACCGACGACCAGAACATCACTTGCCCCCTGCTGGCGCAGGATATTGACTACGGCGGGGAAAAGCTGCATGTGGGCTCCTGACAGGCTGGACAGGCCTATTACCTGGACGTCCTCCTGCAGGGCCGCTTCAACTATTTGCTCCGGCGTTTGGCGCAGACCCGTATAGATAACCTCCATGCCGGCATTGCGCAGGGCCTGGGCCACCACTTTGGCCCCGCGGTCATGCCCGTCCAACCCCGGCTTAGCCACCAGCACACGTATTGGATTGCTCACTCAAGTCCCTCCTTCCGGGGTATTTCACTTTTGTTAGTATTCAGAATTCAGTAGTCAGAATACTTCGAGATAATAGCGTTGTCTCATACTGACTCCTGACTCCTGATTACTATAATGTAGAGGTCGGCTTGTATTCGCCGTATACGTCACGCAGAACACCGCAGATTTCGCCCAGGGTGGCATAAACCCGCACAGCGTCGAGAATACACGGTACCACGTTGGAGCCGTTTAAGGCTTCCGAACGCAGTTTGACCAAAGCCCCGTTGACGGCCTTGTTGTCCCGGGTGGCCCTGACCTTCTGCAGCCTGGCAACCTGCTTTTCGGCAATGTTTGGGTCTACCCGCAGGAGGCCCTCATGGTGTTCCTCAGCCAACTGAAATTTATTGACTCCAACCACAATTCGCGTTTCGTTTTCAATCTCCTGCTGATAGCGGAACGCACTGTCCTGAATCTCCCGCTGCATATACCCAACTTCCACCGCCCGAACAGCGCCGCCCATTTCGTCAATTTTGCGGATATACTCCCAGGCCCCGGCCTCCAACTCATCGGTGAGTTTTTCCACAAAGTAAGATCCCGCCAATGGGTCGATGGTGTCGGCTACCCCGGTCTCATGAGCTATCACCTGCTGGGTGCGAAGGGCCAGACGGGCCGAATCCTCAGTAGGCAGTGCCAGGGCTTCGTCCTTAGAGTTTGTATGCAGGGACTGTGTGCCGCCCAAAACCGCGCTCAGGGCCTGGAAAGCTACCCTGACCACGTTCACGTCCGGCTGCTGGGCCGTAAGCGTGCTGCCTCCTGTCTGCGTATGGAAGCGAAGCATCCAGCTCTTGGGGTTCTTGGCCCCGAACCTCTCCCGCATGATTTTGGCCCAAATCCGTCTTACAGCCCGGTACTTGGCAATCTCCTCAAAGAAGTTCTTATGGGCGTTAAAGAAGAAAGAGAGCCGCGGCGCAAACTTGTCGACATCCAGTCCCTTGTCGATAGCTGCCTGAACATAAGCAATTCCATCAGCCAGGGTAAATGCCATTTCCTGCACCGCCGTCGAACCGGCCTCCCTGATATGGTAGCCGCTGATACTGATAGGATTCCACTCTGGCAGGTTTTCCGCGCAGTAGGCAAAGGTATCGGTAATCAGGCGCATGGAGGGCTCAGGGGGAAAGATGTAGGTACCCCTGGCCACATATTCTTTCAGAATATCGTTTTGGATTGTACCGGCGAGCTTTTTGGTGTCCGCCCCCTGTTTTTCAGCCACGGCGATGTACATGGCCAAAAGCACCGCAGCTGGAGCATTTATGGTCATGGAAGTGCTTACCTTGTCGAGAGGTATGCCCTTAAACAAAAGTTCCATGTCCGCAAGGGAGTCGATGGCAACACCGACCCTGCCCACTTCCCCCCGGGCCAGCGGATGGTCGCTGTCCAGGCCAATCTGGGTCGGCAGGTCAAAGGCTACGCTCAAACCTGTCTGCCCCTGCTCCAACAGATAGCGGAAACGCGCATTGGTTTCTTCCGCATCAGCATAACCCGCATACTGACGCATGGTCCAAAACCTTCCCCGGTACATAGTGGGTTGGACCCCCCGGGTAAAAGGATATTCCCCTGGGAATCCCAGGTTCTCCTCATAGGTAAAGTCCGGCAGATTAGCGGCAGTGTATAGTCGTCCAACCTCTACCCCCGATTCGGTGTCAAATTTTGGCCGGCGTTCCGGAAAACGCTGCAAAATCTTGCTTTTCAGGTTGCTTTCCCAGGCTTCTTGTTCCGAGGCCAGCTTCTCATCCTTGCTCATAGTTCACTCCCCTTTTTTACACCCTGCCGCCGGAAAGCAGTTCAGGCACTTCCCAGGGCAGGGAGGCTACCTTGGCCCCGGCAGCAGCCAACGCCTTGACTTTGCTCTCAAAGGTTCCCTTGCCCCGTTCAATGATGGCTCCTGCATGGCCCATGCGTTTGCCGGGAGGCGCGCTCTTCCCGGCCAGGAAGGCTACTACAGGTTTACGCATGGTTTTTATATATTCGGCAGCTTCCTCTTCTGCATTGCCGCCGATTTCCCCCACCAACACCACGTTTTCAGTTTCGGGGTCAGCCTCAAACTGCTCTAAAAGGTCAATAAAGGAAAGCCCCGGAACCCTGTCCCCGCCGAGGCCTACCACCGTGGACTGGCCCAAGCCTGCGGCGGTCAGGTTGTAAACGATTTCATAGCTCAAAGTGCCGCTGCGGGCCAC
>JAJYNB010000260.1 GCA_021786555.1 Bacillota bacterium
CGGCGCTGGAACCGGTCTATCACCGCGATTACGGCGATGCCAGCTACATTTACTTGAGCAGCGGCAAGGTGATTCTGGACCGCAGGTCAATCCGCGGGGTCAAACAAGCTTTGACCAGGCTGAAGGCCCTGGATCAGGCGTACCTGCGCCGCCTTTGCGGCCGGGAGTTAGGCCACCAACTGAACTTGCCGCTGCCTTTGTCTGCCCAACTGATTTTAGTGCCGTTAAAAATGCGCCTGCCGCTGACGGAAAACGATTCAGCTTACGGGCTGGTGAACCTGGCAGCGGTGCGAAAGGTCCTGTCCTGCGCAGAAGGCGGCAGCCTGGTCCTGCTGGATTCGGGGCAAAGCCTGAAGGTCTTGGCCAACAGGGAAACCTGTCTCACCCATTTAGGGGAAGGAACTTTATTGCGCCAGCACTTTATGCGCAAGGTCTGGGAAATTTAGCACTTATGGGGGTGAGGTCTGAATAAAATTGATAGGAGATAAGTTTATCAGGGGGGTGTTGAAGTGCCAAAAGGATGTTCCAATCCGGGGCATGGCGGGCGGGACAGCGGAGCGTTGGGCAGCCGCAGCGTGGAAAAGGACATCAACCTGCAAGTCAGCCTGAAGTTCGCCAAACGCATGCGGGATCATGGCTTTGAGATGGTTGAGACGCGGACTACTGACAGGTTTATGGGGTTATCGGACATTGTTGCGCTAGCCAATGGCAGTGGGTGTGACTTTTTTCAGAGCAACCATTGTAATGCCGGACATGGTCATGGCTTTGAAATTTATGCCTTACCCGGGGGAAGAGCGGAACTCCACGCCCGGGTAATGGAAAAATATCTGGCCACAGCCCTGGGCATAAGTGACCGCGGCGTTAAGACGGACCAGAAGTTTTATGTGCTGGTACATACTGCAATGCCAGCGGTTCTGGTGGAGCTGGCGTTTATTGACAACGCTGCGGAGGAGAATCTGCTGCTTAACGCTGCCTGGCAGGAAAAAGCCGTTGAAGCAATGGTGAAAGCCTGGTGTGAGATTTATGCTGTAACCTACCGCCCTTTGGGTCAACCTCAGGCTCCGCCGCCACAAACGCAACCAGCCCCGCCTCCCGCCGCGGACAAGGCAGCACTGGTGCAAGAAGCCTTGGACTATTTGAACAGGGCTGGAGAAGTCATCAGGAAATTAGGTGAATAAAAAAAGGAGAGGATAGGTATGCAAGATTTTAGTGCGTTATTGTTTCAAATACTGGACGGCTTAATCAAGATCTTACTGCCGGTGGTTGCCGGTGTGGGAATCAATTATCTGGCCAAAAAGATTGGGCGGGAAAAGTTCTCCCTGGCCAAGGATGTAATTGGCAGTATCGTATCTACGCTTGAACAGCAGTACAGGTCAGGGGAGATTCCCAAGGATGACCGTTTTTCCCTGGCCCTGGAACAAGGAGTTAAGCGTACGGGCCTGACTGAACAACAGGTTGCCTTATTGATTAAAGAGGCTGTGTTTATCATGAACGCCCAGCTGGGCAAGTACACCTATGCGCCGGCCGCGCCCCAAAGTTTCAATACCCAGGGCAGCGTATCTGAAGTCGCAACCCAACCGGCCGATTCAGCCGTTGCTGTCATGGCGGAGACTCCCAGTTTGATCGATTCACTGGTGATTCCGGGAAAAGGTTGATTAGATGTTTTGTCAGGGCGGTCTCCAGCTTGGGGGGACCGCTTTTTTAGCGTGCAAAATGCAAAACTGTGTGATAACATCTATAATAAAGCACTTAAAGTGTTAAACTAGTTTTCGACCCGGGACTCAAAACCTGTTGCGGTCGGATAAAGGAGGTGGGTCCGGCATAGCCGGACTTGAAATGATGTCTGCACTAAACGAAAGTTCCATCCGGAATATCTCCCTGGCGCCACAGGGGCAGCTAAAAATTGACTGGGTCAAAGAACATATGCCTGTGCTTAACGAAATTCGTGGTGAGTTTGAACGGGATAAACCGTTTGCGGGTAAGAGGGTGGTAATCTGTCTCCACTTGGAAGCCAAGACTGCATATTTGGCAAAAGTTATTCAAGCCGGTGGGGCCGAAGTGGCCGTTGTGGCCAGTAATCCTCTCTCAACCCAGGATGACGTGGTGGCGGCTCTGGTGGCTGGGGGAGTGAGGGCTTTTGCCTGGTATGGAGCTTCCGCAGAGGAATATAAGGGCCATCTGCACCGGGCTTTGGATTTTGCGCCGGACTTGATCATTGACGACGGCGGAGACTTGGTTTCAGAAATTCATGCCGTGAGGCGTGATTTAATCGGTAAAGTCATGGGCGGCGCCGAGGAAACCACTACTGGGATTTTGCGCCTCCGGGCCATGGAGCGTGACGGCAGGCTTGAGTTCCCTATGATTGCGGTAAATGACGCTTTTTGTAAGTACTTATTTGACAACCGTTACGGCACCGGGCAGTCGGTTTGGGACGGTATCATGCGCACCACCAACCTGGTAGTCGCGGGAAAAACCGTTGTGGTCGCCGGTTACGGCTGGTGCGGCAAAGGAGTAGCCATGCGGGCCAAGGGGCTGGGGGCCAGGGTCATCGCTTGTGAAGTTGATCCCATAAAAGCGATTGAAGCGTGGATGGATGGCTTCGAAGTAATGCCCATGGCTGAGGCAGCTGAGGTTGGGGACATGTTCATTACGGTCACGGGCAATAAAGATGTCATTACCGGCGAACATTTCGCCGCAATGAAGGACGGAGCGCTGATGTGTAATGCCGGCCATTTTGATGTGGAAATCAGCAAGCCTGAGCTGGAGAAAATATCCACTGCAAAACGCAAGGTGCGAAACAACATTGAAGAGTTTGGTCTGAAGAATGGCCGCAAAGTATACCTGCTGGCGGAAGGACGCCTGGTAAATCTGGCAGCGGGAGACGGCCACCCGGCAGAGGTAATGGACATGACTTTCTCTTTACAGGCCTTGTCCCTGCGCTACCTGATTGAGCAACGTTCCGGGTTGGAAGCCCGGGTATATAACGTAGCAGATGAAATCGACCGCAAAGTGGCCAAACTCCGCCTGGCTTCCCTGGGCCTGGACATTGACAAACTTACACCTGAACAGGAAAAATACCAGTCCTCCTGGGCAGAGTAGTAGTAGGGCCAGTATGACTTTGCCCATGGATTACCACGTTCATTCCCGTTTCTCGCCGGATTCCTGTACAGAAGTGGAAGACACCTAAAGGAATAGTTTTCCCCCTTGGGCGTTAAAGCTGTTTTAACTTTGTTCAAGGGGTTTTTTGTTGGGTAGGGCTCCTTGGCATGAATATTGCTAGGAATAAATCTATTTTATAAAAACTTATTTATTTTTTCTCTGTTATAGTATACAATATATTTAACCTTTTTAATTTTGGAAGATTGCTTTGCTTTATAATAATTGTTAGAATATTCTCAATACCAAATATCTGAGAAGAGACGAGGTGCAGGCCTTGAAGAGCGTTAGGATTGGTTTTGTGGGAGCAGAGGAACCGAATTTGACAGAAGCCATGGAATTTGACCTTGGATACTTCCAACCTGTGATGGAATCCCTTCAGGAAGGGATGGAGGTGACCGACAACAGGGGTAACGTGGTATATGTAAATCAGGCTTTTACCCGGTTTACCGGAATCAACCCCAACGACTGGATAGGTAAGAACGTGTTCGAAGCAGCACCACATACCCCTCTGGTCCAAGTGCTGGTTTCACAGCAACCCGTGTTTAGTACGCGGGCTGAGGTGCGGGGGCTGGAGGTTATGGCCAGTGCTGTTCCCCTGTTTGTTAACGGGCATATGGTCGGCGGTGTTATGACCTGGCAGCCACTGACCCAGGTGGCGCGCTTGCAGGAAGAATTGGGCCAATCCCATACCTTGATTGAAAACCTGTATGCGCGTTTGCAGCAGGTGGCAGGGGCAAAGTTCACCTTTGACAGTATTATTGGCACCAGCAAAGCTACCAGGACGGCGGTGGAGACTGCCCGCAAAGCGGCCAAGGCCGATAACCCGGTTCTGATATCGGGTGAAAGCGGGACTGGCAAGGAACTCTATGCCCATGCCATCCACCAGGCCAGCCGCCGGCGAGAGAAACCATTTATCAAACTTAACTGTAACGGCATTCCAGAGAGTCTGATGGAAGATGAAGTGTTTGGGCACGAAAAGGGCGCCTATCCCGGGGCTATCCGGACTCATATCGGGAGGCTTGAACTTGCCAACGGCGGCAGCTTGTTCCTGGACGAAGTAGCCAACCTCAACCTGTTTATTCAGGACAAACTGCTGCGGGTGCTGGAACATTGGGAATTTTTCCGGGTGGGCGGCTCCCAGCCTATCAGGGCTGATGTTAGGATTATAGCATCCTCCAACCGGGATTTGCGGGCCATGGTCCGCGACGGAAAGTTCCGCGAGGAGCTGTTTTACCGCCTGAACAACCAGGAACTGGGTGTTCCCCCCCTGCGCCAGCGCAGGGAAGACATCCCCCTGTTTGTCAATTACCTGATGACCCGTTTTAACCGTAAATTAGGAAAAAGCATCAAAGGGGTAAGCCCTCAGGCCCTGCAAATTCTTATGGGGTATGACTGGCCCGGCAATGTAAGGGAATTGGAACACGTTGTTGAACGGGCCATGCTCTCCGCCAATGAGCCCCAGCTTACCCATAAGCACTTGGCGGAATACCTTTCCCATGTGAGCGGGGGGTTGATGCAGGCTTATGATATAATGCCCATGAAACGCATGGAAGAGATTCTGCTGCGGGCAGCGCTGGCCCGGTACGGGGACAATCTTGAAGGCAAAAAGAAAGCGGCTCAGATTCTGAATATTTCTTTGGCTACTCTATATAATAAACTTAAAAAGTATGATATTTAAGATTCAACCCTCCGCTGCCCGGAGGGTTTCTTTAAAGGCATCTCCTGGAATAAATTATGATCAAAGGGCGGACGGAAGGAGAATTGTTCTCCGATGTGGAAAATTACGCTGTGAAAGAATTCACTGCCGAGGTGACACCTGTGACTCCAGCCTATGCAACGACTCGTTTCAGTACAATTCAGATCATGCACACGGCCAAAGGACTGATCAGTGTTGAAGGGCCAACTCTCAGTGAAAAAATTAACAGCCTGGGCATTGACGACGGCATGAAAGCCTTCCGCCCGGCCTGGCGGCAAAAAGAGGCTCTGGTGGAAATAGCCGGTCTGGAAGATGGCTGGGTAGTTACGGCTTGCCGGGGTGAAGCGATTATCGGCTATATCACTTTTCACCCGCCGGGAGAATTTGAGCGCTGGGGCAGAGCCGGGATCAGGGAACTTCTGGAATTGGGGGCCATCGAGGTCGCGCCCGGGTACCGTAACATCAGGCTGGGCAGGGAGATGATGAAGGTCGCCTTTGCCGACCCTGTGATGGAAAATTATGTTGTTATCTCTACCGAGTACTACTGGCATTGGGACCTGGACGGTACGGGTCTCAATGTGTGGGAATATCAGGCTGTTATGACCAGGTTGATGGAAAGCGCAGGCATGGTTAAACGGGACACCGATGAACAGGAAATTTCTGCCCACCCTGCTAACATGCTGATGGTTAGGGTGGGCAACAAGGTCAGCCCTGAGGCAGTGGCGGGGTTTGAAAGGCTGCTGTTTCGCAAAAAAGAAGGTTAGGGGGCTGTATCATGCTGGTAGAAAAGCTTATGCACTCTCCGGTGCACACTGTTAAACCTGATGAGTCAATCTATAATGCCCTGCAGCTTATCCGCCGGAAACAAATCAGGCATTTGCCGGTGGTGGAAGGGAACAAGCTGGTTGGCATTGTGTCTGACCGCGATCTGAGGGAAGCATGCCCTTCCTGTCTGGAAAACTGCGAGCAGGACATCATCAAAACCACTCCGGTACGTAAAATCATGCAGCCTCAAGTGATCACGGTTCATCCCCTGGATTTTTTTGACGAAGCCGTTAAGCTGATGCACGACTATAAAATCGGCTGTCTGCCCGTTGTTTCGGTCGGACAGGTGGTGGGGATAGTGTCTGAGACGGATGTGCTGGGCCACCTGGTGAACATGCTGGGGATATTGGCGCCGGGCAGTTACCTGGAAGTGGATTTGCCGGATAAGCCAGGGGTCTTGGCAGAGATCACCCAGATTGTCAAAAACCACAGTGTGAATATTTCCAACATCATCTTGTGTCCTCCCAGGGATGACGGGTACAAATGCCTCGTGCTGCGGCTCCAGGCACTTAACATTAGCAGGATTGCCAGCGAGATAGAGGGGGCCGGCTATAGGATTCTTTGGCCTGTGGTTACCGGAGGTTAGTGATGAGCAGCAAGGTGGGCTTCATTTACAGTCAGGCCTATGAAGAATATAGTTTCGGCCCGGAACACCCCTTTAACTCCAGGCGACTGGTCGTGACTCTCGATCTGCTGCGCCGGTCCGGAATCCTCCAGAAGGAAGATTTGTTTGAACCAAGGGCCGTTGGCAGGCGGGACCTGCTTTCGGCCCACAGTTCAAGTTACATTGACACGGTACAGCGCTTGAGCGCAGCAGGTTCGGAGCCTGACCTGGAACACGGCTTAGGTTCGGAAGATACCCCTGTTTTCCAGCACATGCACGAGGCCTCGGCCCTGGTAGTAGGCGGATCTGTGTTGGCCGCCAAACTGGTCATGGAAGGCAGACTGGAACATGCCCTGAATATGGGTGGCGGGCTGCACCATGCCATGCGGGACAAGGCCTCGGGCTTCTGTATTTATAATGATGCCGTAGTTGCCATCTCCTTTCTTAAGCAGCATTATAAAGCCCGGGTGGCTTACATAGATATTGATGCTCACCACGGCGACGGAGTGCAGGCCGCTTTTTACTGCGATCCCAATGTATTGACCATATCGGTGCATGAAACCGGGCGCTATTTGTTTCCGGGCACAGGTTTTGAGGAGGAACGGGGAATAGGCGAGGGTTACGGCTATAGTGCAAACCTGCCGCTGGATGCTTTTACTGAGGATGATTCATGGATTAAGTCCTTTGGAGCGGTAGTACCCGCCCTGGTTGAATCTTTCAGGCCCGACATCATTATTACCCAAAACGGTTGTGACGGGCATATTTTGGATCCACTTACCCATTTGTGTTGTACCACCCGGAGTTATGATGCTGCTTTCAGGCTCTTGCACAAACTGGCCCATCGCTTATGCAACGGCAAGCTGGTTGCCCTTGGGGGCGGTGGATATGACTGGTATAGGGTCGTGCCCCGGGTGTGGGCGATGCTGTGGTCGGAATTAAGCGGCAGGGACCTGCCTGAAGAGCTGCCGCCGGACTGGCTGACTGACTGGGGGCAGGAAGCCAGGGTAAAATTGCCGGAACAGTTTTTGGATAATCCATATATGTTCGATGCTGTACCACGCCGGGCCGAGATAGAAGACAAGAATGAGCGTACTGTTCAACGTCTTTTATCCGGCGCCGTCTACCAGCTTAATAAATTTGTCTAAATTTTCAGTCCGAGGTCCGAAGTCCGATGCCCGAGGTCCGACAGAAGGATTCTCATAGGTTCTTCCAGATGCGCATGGTCTTTAAAAGCCTGCTTGCTTCGGACCTCGGACTTCGGATATCGGACCTCGGACTTCGGATATCGGACCTCGAT
>JAJYNB010000058.1 GCA_021786555.1 Bacillota bacterium
CCAACCCATACACGCTAATCCACATCCTGATCTTCACTGATCAGCTTTACATCCAGGTCCTGCGCCCATTCTGCCCGGTTGCTCCAACCAACGCCCCAAGGATTGGAATTGTTTTCCACGTTGCGAAAGGCCAGCTGCAACTCAGGGGCAAAGCTGCCTTCCGTCATAGCCAGGTAGCGGCGCATATCCACTATCTTGTTGACATGTTCGTTAAGGACAGGACACTGTTCCTGACACGACATGCAGGTAGTGCAAGCCCATATTTCGTCTTCACTGACCACTTCCCCAATTAAGGGTTTTTGCAAAATTTCGGCCGCTGCTGGATCTGTTTCCGCAATCTTGGCCAGCTCCTCGGCGTACTCATCGCCGGTACCTTGCAACCCTTTTTCAAGCATAATTTTGCCCTTGTCCAAAAGGTGCTCTTTCAGTTGCCGGCTCAATAATCTTTTCGGATTCAAAGGCTTGCCGGAAAGCGTCGCCGGGCAGTTGTCCATGCACCGTCCGCATTCACCGCAGGCAAAGCTGTCTATCAACTGTTTCCAGGTGAAAGATTCGATTCTCCCCACGCCAAACTCGGTTGCGCTTTCATCTTCCAAATCCATTGGCCTGATCTGACCACCCCTGGACTGTAAAGAACTGAAAAAAGCGTTAAATGGTGCGGCCAAAAGATGAAGGTGCTTCGAATTAGGGATGTAAACCATGAAACTGAAGAAAATCAGCGTGTGTACCCACCAAAAAACATCCCTGATACTGGTTAAAGCTGCAGTGCTGTAACCGCTGAACAAGCCTGCTACCGCCCCAATCACAGGGGCTAATGAGGTAGTTTGGTCAGCACCCAAGGCAGCCTTGGCGCCGCTTGATATCCATTCGGTTACTACCAGGCCAAAAATCAAAAGCAAAACTATCGCTGCTTCCCAAGTACGGTAGAGACGTTCAGGTCGCACAACCCATCTGCGAATTGCCCCTACAATGAGACCAACAACGGCAATCGCTGCCAGGACATCTTCAATCAGCATGAAGTAAGCCAAGTTAGGCAGACTATAGGCCGGGAAAAGTCCTTCGAAGAAAAAGGGAATCTCGGCCAAAACTATAAAAACAAAGCCCCAAAAAAAGAAAAAATGGATAAAGCCATAGGGTTCATTCAGCAATTTGCGCTGGCCCAATACATAAACCACGAAATTCCGTAGGCGCTGCCAGGGATTATCTGTTCTTTGTTCTTTTTCTCCCAAAGCCAGAATCTTAATCCGCTGGTGCACCGCAGAGCCAAAAGCTGCCACTGCCAACACTGCAATTGCCAGAAAAATGCCAAGCCATCCCAAACGCAAGATAAATCCCCTCCCAAAATTAATTGTACCTCACTTAAACTTAAGCTGAGTAGCCTCCCTTGCCGGCTCCAGCACCTAATGAAATGAAAAACTTAGAGACGAAAAGAACATTGGACCCTGGCGACCCAAACATCTCAGGATTTTCAGAGAGCAGGGCAACGCATGTGCCCTTGAATTTTTCACGCCTATAGTTGGCTACTTTCGTTTCATTAATAACGAGCGAAAATTTCAAAAGGCTGTCAGACCCCGGCCGGCCTTCTGAGGAGGGAGGAAGGCCAGGCCGGGGTTCCGGTAGTAAGAATAGCAAGATTAAGCTTGTAGTTTTTTACACTCTGCAGTCAGAGCAGGCACGACCTGGAACAGGTCACCCACAATACCATAGTCAGCGACCTGGAAAATATTAGCCTCAGGGTCCTTGTTGATGGCCACGATTACCTTGGACGAACCCATGCCGGCCAGGTGTTGGATGGCTCCGGATATACCACAGGCGATGTACAGGACAGGCGATACTGTCTTGCCAGTTTGCCCTACCTGGTATTTGTGTTCCCGCCAACCGGCATCCACTGCGGCCCGGGAAGCTCCTACACTGGCACCCAGACAGTCAGCCAATTCCTCCAGAATAACAAAGTCCTCCGGGCCTTTCATGCCCCGTCCGCCGGAGACAATGATATTGGCTTCCGTTAATTCCGGCCGTCCGGTAGCTTGGCTGATCAGTTCCTTGAGGATAGCCCCCAGGTCAGCAGGGTCAACAGCTACCGGTACATTGACTACAGCCGCTTCTTTACTGACCGGCTCCGCTACCGGAAAAGTATTGGGCCGGACCGTGGCCATAACCGGGCGGGCCTCAGGGCTCACCACTTTGATTAAAGCTTTGCCGGCGTAAATCGGCCGGGTCAGATTAACGTAGTTGGCCGCGTCAGCTTCGATGCCCACACAGTCGATAGCTGCATCCACGCCTACCCGGGTGGCTACCCGGGGAGCCAGGTCTTTGCCTACAGCCGTATTGCCCAGCAAAACCAGGTTTGGTTCATTTTCCCGGATCAGTTTGGCGAACACTGAGGTATAAGCGCCGGTAGAATAGCTGGCCAGCTTTTCATCGTCGGCCACATATACTTTATCAGCTCCGTATTTGGCAGCTTCCCCTGCCAGGGCACTAATGTTCTGGCCCATGATTACTGCTGCCAGTTCTTCACCTTTTTCGTCCGCAAGCTTTCTGCCCTGACTCAGCAGCTCCAGAGATACTTTACGGATATTTCCGTTTGACTGCTCGACAAATACCCAAATTCCTTTTGCCATTTCCTGTCCTCCTTCCTTACTCTGACCGTTAAATAACTTTTGCTTCCGACCGTAAGAGCTTGGCCAATTCGGCTGCCGCTTGCCCAGGCTCGCCCGGGATGACCCGGCCGCCTTTCCTGCCGGCCGGCAGGGAATAACCAACTATCTGCATCTTCCCGCTCATAGTGGCATCAAGACCCAGATCGGCCAGGGTAAGGGTCTTCAGTTCTTTTTTCTTGGCTTTCATAATCCCCGCTACGGTTGGATAGCGCGGATTGTTCAAGGATTTTTGGGCAGAGAACACGGCAGGCAGTGTAACTTCGATCACCTCTGAACCGCCGTCAATCTCCCGCGCAGCAACAGCCTTGTCCCCGTTTACTTCCAGTCTGGTAACGGTATTGACCTGGGGGATACCCAGTATCTCAGCAACCCGTCCGGCAATCTTGCTGCCATAATCGATAGCCACCCTGCCGGTGAGGATAATGTCGGGCTTAAGCTCGCTGACAGCCTTGGCCAGAGCCTGGGCCGCAGCGTAGTCATCGGATACGGACTGCAGGGCGGGGTCACTCACCAGAACTGCCCGGTCCGCCCCCATGGCCAGCGCAGTGCGCAGAGTCTCCTGGGCTTTGGGCGTACCTGCAGCAACTGCAATGACTTCGCCGCCCAATCTCTCTTTGAGCAGGAGCGCCTCTTCCGTCGCATTTTCATCATAAGGATTCATGACCATAGTTACATTGCTGTCATCAATTCTACCGTCAGCTCCGATGACAATTTTGGCTTCTGTGTCAAACACTTGCTTGACCAAAACCACGATGTTCATTTGCTTACCTCCTCATTGCATTAAATGAACTAAAACTTATTTATATTAAGCCCATGTTACGGGCGCACCCCTGAGGTCGTTAAAACTCTTTCAAGATTTGGCTGCCGATTACCAAGCGCTGTACTTCGCTGGTACCCTCGTAAATCTCAGTGATTTTGGCGTCGCGCATCATCCGTTCCACCGGGTACTCCCGTGAATAACCGTAACCTCCGAAAATTTGCACTGCTTTGGTTGTAACCCACATGGCTGTTTCTGAAGCAAAAAGTTTGGCCATGGCCGAAGCCTTGCCATAAGGTTTGCCGGCTGAATCCAGATAGGCGGCCTGGTAGACGAGGAGACGGGCAGCCTCAATCTGAGTAGCCATATCCGCCAGGGTAAACTGAGTATTTTGAAAGCCGGCGATACTCTGGCCAAATTGCTGTCGCTCTTTGGCATACTTAACAGCAGCCTCATAAGCGCCCTGAGCAATACCTAAGGCCTGGGCGGCGATGCCAATCCGTCCGCCATCCAGGGTATTCATGGCTATTTTAAACCCTTCTCCTTCTTTCCCCAAGAGGTTTTCCTTGGGTATGCGGCAGTCCTCAAACACCAGTTCATAGGTCGCCGAGGAGCGGATTCCCATCTTTTTCAGTTTTTGTCCAAAGCTGAAGCCGGGCGTGCCTTTCTCTACGATAAAGGCGCTGATCCCTCTGCTCCCTTTGCTGCGGTCGCTCTGGGCAAAGACTACGTAAGTGTCTGCGTAAAAAGCGTTAGTAATAAAAATCTTAGAACCATTGAGAATCCAACAGTCTCCGCCGTCCACATACATGGTACGGGTACCGGAAGCATCGCTGCCGGCCATGGGTTCGGTCAAGCCGAAAGCCCCTAAGGCTGTGCCCTCCGCCAGAGGCTTCAGGTATTTCGTTTTTTGTTCGTGGGTACCGAATTTATAAATAGGGTAAGACCCCAGGGACAGGTGAGCGGACAGTGTAACTCCCATGGATGCGTCCACCCGTGAGAGTTCCTCCACAATGATGGCATAGCTGATATAATCCGCCTCTGTACCTCCGTACTCCTCCGGAAACACCACCCCGTTAAAGCCCAGCTCGCCCATTTTTGCGAACAGTTCCCGGGAAAATTCCTCTTTCTCGTCACGCTCCTCGAGGCCGGGCAGGCATTCCTTTTCCGCAAAGTCCCTGGCCAGTTTACGCATCATTTGGTGGTCTTCACTCAATTCAAAAATCATATTTTCTCCTCCTTAGCAAACTAAAAATTTTTGCTGCAAGGATAAAGGATATAAGTGCAAAACCAGTGCCAATCTTGCCACTTTTGGTTAAATTCTGTCTTTTCGGTCTATTCCAGCATTTTAATCTGTTTACCTTGTGTGCAGAGTGTCTACATTGGTAAACATATATTCGCTAAAACCAGTGAAATCCCTTGCCATGACCAAAATCCGGCACTGTGTGCACAAAACCACATGTATCTCCAGTTTAACCTCCCTTCCTGGTGTTCCTACCGCCCTGAACACTTAGTAAAGTTGCCTTGAAGCAATTCAGTTTGCTCCTCAAGGCGTTGATGTTTTTCGTTAAGAATACAGATCGTCCAAATTCTTGATCCTCACTTTGCCGACAGCACCGACCACCACGCCGTCCCTTTTGCTGGGAAAGCCGCTGGCGATAATCTGGTGCCCATTGAGGTCATGAATATGACCGTACACCGGCAGTCCCGTTTGTAAAACTTCGGGAAATTTTGGGTTAACATAAACTTCAGTTACCGGCCTGCCAATCAGCCTTTCAGGCGAAGTATTGAAAATACTGGCAAAGGCTTGGTTGGTCATGGTGATTATACCCTCTTTATCCACCAAAATCAACCCTTCCTGGGCGCTTTCCAGCACTGCCTCCGGGGTACCCTGCAGTGCCTTTGCCCGAAAATTTAATCCGTATTGTATAGTTTTCGTCACCGTGATTGTTAATCTTTCCAGACATAAGGCCGTAAAGCCTGGTAACACTAAATTTAATTGGAGGTGATGTTTGTGCGCACCAGAAGCTTGGTATATCTTTTTATAATCAACTTGGGGCTGGCTGGCTCTTTATCCTGTACTTCTCCCCATCAGCCTCAAGTGAATAACCCTGTCCCTCCCTCCGACAATCGCCTTGTTCCGACGGGATTTTCTTTACCCTGGCCTGGTGCCGGACCAGTTTGGCGGATTCCCCAACCCGCCGGTATGCGTACTTCCGCCACTTCCCTGCCGGTACCCCGCGGAGCTTGGCACCGCCTTTCCAGCGGCGAGTACCAGCCCGTGCCCCTGGATCGCCAACCATAAAAAAAGGCAACAATCGAGTGTTGCCGTCCAATGTTTGTTGCCTGCTGCGGACAAATGCTTAACAAAATATTCGCCGCTCTGCCCCGCTCTGTTGGGCAGTTTTTCTTTGTCTAATTGAACTCGGCAATAATACTTATAAAAAAAACAATTATACTAAGAACCACAGCGACAATCGAACCAGGAGTAGTAACGAGACTGATTACCTGAATCCTATCCACCCCACCCACCCCCGTTTAGTCTATGCGGCAATCGACACCAATGGTCAATTTTACCGTTCCGGCTGGTTAACTTCGCTATGTGAAGTCTCATAGATTGTAATAGGCTGAATCCGCCTTTCCCATTGAGAGGAGATGGGGAAAATCAAAATAGGAGACATTGTTACCCGAAAGTCTCATGATCATGATATCTTATTTAAGATTGTGAGATTGAACCCTAACGGCCATGCGGATTTAAAGGGACTGCACTTCAGACTAAGGGCAGATGCACCTCTGCACGACCTGATCCAAGCCAGTCCGGGCCAGACCGAAAGCTTAGCCAAGGCCAGGGAGAGGTTGATGACAACCCGGAAAAATTTATCGGCGCGCAAATCAACGCACTTATGGCGGCCAGCCGGTCAACCGTAAAACAGCGGTCCGCACCACTTACATACAGTACGGCCTGCTTTTTTTTGTTTGCCTAAGGGCTTAGAGCACCTGAAGACTCCACCGATAGGCATCGAAAATAAATATGGTATTGCTGCCGAAACGTTGAATCCCCGTGAACTGGGCTAAAGGAAAATAGAGTTTAATAGGGCTCTCACTTACCAGTTCAAAATAAACATCGTCCATGGTTAAATGACCGGTTTCAATCCGGTTTTCATGCCGTGCTATGTCTGATAATATTAAATAGCAATCCACCAAGACCGAAATTTCATCATTTTTCATAGTCAGCCTCACCCGTCTGCCACAAAACTCCTGCAAACCCTGGAGCAGCTGTTGTTCTTTTAGCGTGTATTCTTTAAACTCCGCCCCTGACAAATAGCTTTCGCCCACCTTAACACCTCCACATTGGGTATAGTAAAATAAATTCGTCCGAGTCCCTTCGTTTCCTGCCACAGCCCTAATATTACGCAGACCCGGCTTGAATATCCTCTACAAAACCCTTATTCTAAGAGCATGAGCTCACAAACTGTCAGAGGGAGTGGAATCTCGCAGAATGGACAGCACCCTACAGCTTTTGCGCAAAATACCCTTGTTTTCTGAACTCAGTGACAGCCAGTTAGACCGGCTATCCCAGGTAATTATCGATCGCCAGTACCGCAAAAATCAGATTATTTTTGGCGAAGGAGACCCGGGGGAAGCCTTATTTTTGTTAAAAACCGGCAAAATCAAATTGACCAAAACCACGCCCGACGGCAGGGAGCAAATCCTGGCTTTCCGCAGCGCCGGTGAAATATTTGCCGAAGTGGTTTTGTTTGACGGAGGCGCCTATCCCGCCACAGCGGAGATCATTGAAGATGCCAGAGTGGGCATCATCCGCAACCAGGACATCGAACGGATAATTCTGGACAACGTGGACATTGCCATCAGCTTGTTAAAGATTATGAGCAAGCGCCTCAGGCATGCCCAGACCTCCCTGAAAGATATAGCCTTGAAGGACGTATACGGCCGCCTGGCCTCGACCCTCCTCAAACTGGCCTCAGAACACGGCCTCAAGTCCGAAGCCGGCACCAAAATCAGTCTTAACCTTACCCACCAGGACCTGGCCAATATGATTGGCACCTCCCGGGAAAGCGTCAACCGGGTCATCAGC
>JAJYNB010000313.1 GCA_021786555.1 Bacillota bacterium
ACTCGTTCAACTAAAGTTGAACATCGAGACTTCGGTGGGGGAGTCTACCCCCACCGAAGCAGGGTACGGGGTACCACTCCCACTTGTAGAAGTGGGAGTCTCACGATTGGATGAAGGTGAAAAAATGCTCAAACTCAAGCGGCTGAGAACGACCTTTGCTACCACAGAGGGCCGCCTGAAGGCGGTAATCGTTACTATGGGCGCGGTGGTATTGTTTTTTGCCCTATCGCTTGGCGTTTTAGAAGCCACCAGTACACCGGTTTTTTGCTCCACCTGTCATGAGATGAGTCCGGAATACTACACATGGCATGCTTCGGCCCACAGCAATATCGCTTGTGTGGATTGTCATGTGCAGCCGGGGATTAACAACTTCATCAGCCACAAGATTGAGTCGCTAAAGCAAGTGTACATGCATTTCACCGGTACTTATGTCACCCCGATTACTATCAGTGACCCGATCCCTAACTCCGTGTGTGAAAGATGTCACGATATGACCACACGGGTAACTTCTCCTGCGGGGGACATCAAATTTCCTCATACCACTCACCTCAACAAAGGCTTTCAGTGCGTAACCTGTCATGCCGGCGCGGTTCACGGCACCATTCAGGAAAAGGGCTTCACCGCCATGACCGATTTCACGAAATGGAATTCATATGTGGGCGCCGCTTATGTTTCAGGTGATTTCACCAAGCTGCAGATGAGCCAGTGTCTTGACTGCCACCGCGACAACGGGGCGCCGACCACTTGTGAAACCTGCCATACCAAGATCGTTAAACCGCAGTCCCATATAAGTCCCAGTTGGCTTACCCAGCACGGCCCCCAGGCGCAGAAGAACATTCAGTCCTGCAACCAGTGTCACGCGGTTACCTTAAGCTATGGGGCCATCCCCACGGATGATTTCAAAGCCAGTGACTATGCCAGGGCCAACACTTTTTGCAACGGCTGTCATACCCAAAAGCCGGCCGGTCACACTGTTAATTGGCGGGCCAGCCACCCCGGACCGGCCAAAGCCAATCTCGCCGGCTGTCTGACCTGTCACGATCAAAATCCGCCAAGAAACGGCAGTACGGCTCCGGCCCAAGTGTTTTGCGGCGAGTGTCACAATAACGAGCATGCGCCTCCGCCTTTTCACCCGGTTCCGATACCGCCTGCGGGCTACGACCGCAAACTGTGTGGGACTTGCCACAATGCTAAAATCTGCGAAAACTGCCACGTGAAAGGCAGCCCATAAGTCTTGATGCTTTAAGGAGGATTAACATGGCTGATCTAACTATGCCGGCTTCAGCGCCGCGGAACGAGTCACCGAGAGAAAGCGCCGCTGACACGGTGAGCTTGGGAAAAGGAATCGGCATCATCTTGCTGGTGACGGTTCTTTTGGCCGGGGTTGGCCTGGGAGTCGGGAAGTACTTCTTCTGGAACAGGTACGATACAAGCAATAAGCTTGAACGTGAATTTAAGGACAATATGGACAAGGTAAAAACTGACCCCACTAATCCCATCAACCATGTTGAGCTGGGCTGGGACTACTATCTGCTCAACAAAAATGACGAGGCTGTAGGTGAATTTAAGAAAGCCCTCTCGCTGGACCCGAGAAACTATGCCGCCTTTTATGACCAGGGGCTGGCGTACATGAACCTGAAAAATTACGACCAGGCAGTAGAAAGCCTTAAGAACGCCATTCAAATCGTGCCTAATGCTTTCCCGCCCCATCTGAACCTGGCCATAAGCTATTTCAAACTTGCCAAATACGATGACGCTTTGAAAGAGTTGGCCCTGGCTTACAAAGCCGATCCCGGTTCGCCTGAAACCATGTACTGGCGCGGTATGGTATATGAAAAACAGGGCAAGTACAAAGACGCGCAGCAAGAGTACCAGACCGCGGTAAACTTTGATCCAAACTACAAGGATGCCCGGGATGGCTACGCTCGTGTCTCCAAGCTGGTAAAAAAATAAGCCAAAACAAATGAAAGTGGAGGCCGGTAAAGTATGGCAAGTGTTGAAGTGACACCACGACCCAAGAGACAAATCAAAAAACGCGATATAAAGCTTGCGATTTCAGGTATCTGCGTGCTCCTGATAGGGATTTTCGCTTATTTCTACTGGACGGACCGCAATCCTTTCCAGGTTGCAGGTAATGCGGTCGGGCCTGTGACAGCGCCCGCCCCACTGTTTGGCATTTACGGCTCCGGCGCTATGGGGCCTCTGAGAAACCCCATGGGCGTGGTGGTGACAGGGCGCAGGGTTTTTGTGACCGATACGGGCAACCACCGGGTGGCAGTCTTTGACTATGATGGAAATCCGCTCTACACCTTTGGCAAGCAGGGGAACGGCAGCGGCCAGTTTGGCTTCCCTTACGGCATCACGGTGGACAATTCAGGCCTCGTCTATGTGGCTGACCTGTACAACGGTAACATTCAAGTTTTCACCCAGGACGGCAAATTCGTTAAATATTTGCTTGACCCCAAAGCAAATCTGGTTAAACAGCCTGCAGGCCTATTCTATGACAGCAGCAGCAACAGCATTTTCGTTACCGATGTGGCCCTTAACAAGGTGATGCAGTTTGACCTTAACGGCAAGAAGCTGCTGGAGATGGGGAAAAGGGGAAATGGTGTGGGCCAGGTACTCTCCCCTAACGATGTCTGGGCAGCGGGCAGCAACATCATTGTTTCCGACACCGGCAATGACCGGGTGGAAGTATTTGACCGCAGCGGCAAATATCTCGGCCTCAACCTGGGCGACGAAACGAATCTGGGTCCTGCCAATTCAGCCTTCGTCAACACCCGGGGTGTGGTGGTGGACGGCCGCGGCACGTTGTTTGTAGTCAGCAATCTAACGGACAAGGTGTATGCCTTCGGTAAGGACGGGCACAAACCCTACCCGCCTTTCGGTTCCCTGGGTCAGGGCAATGACCAGTTCAGCCTGCCGAACGGCGCCTTTGTGGACAACCAAGGCCGGCTCTATTTCGCCGACACCATGAACCAGCGGGTTATGGTTTACCAGGATTAGCCAAAGGGTTAATCCTGGTAAACCTCAGATAAACAGCCCTTCCTCCGGGGTACAGGTGGGAAACCACTTGCCATATTAGCACATTCCGTCTCAGAAAGGGGGTGAGTAAAATGAGACAACTGAAGCTAATAGCCACACATAATATTGGAGGGAAAAAAGTGAAAAAGCTCAGTATTATCCTGGCACTGACGTTAGTATTGATTGCAGCTTTTGCAGCAAGTGCGTACGCTGACTATACTAACTTCTACAACGGTTACAACATCTCCGCAAATGGCGTAACTACCGGTCAATCCACCAACTGGGGCGGCGGCGCCAGCTCCATTCAAAACAGAGCCGCCCTCAACATCAACCCCACTACCGGCGGCTGGGGTCAAACAACGGATCCCACGGCTGTTTACCTGCCCGGTAATCCTTCCCAGCAGCCCATCCACAGCAACTACCAAGCCAACACCGATGCCTGCTCAGCCTGCCATGCAGTCCACACCGGTAACGGCGATGCCTTGACCCAGTGGAATACCGCAGGCCTCGCAGGTATCACCAACGTGTGTATGGCCTGCCACGACGGCACGGTAACCAAAACTTACAACGTCATTGCCGGTACTTTCTCCGCGTCTGACAACGGCGCCACCGAACACAACAATGGCGGCCTGTTCGCTGTAGCCTACGAGGGTAATACCAACAGCGCTTCCGAACACAACGTGTTTGCCGGCCTGCTGACCAGCGCAGCCTTCGGCGGAGCCAATCCGAACGACATCGTTCAAACCACTGTGACCACCACTACGGATACAGCTGGAAACACAACCGCAGTTGCTGACACTCACGGTAACTGGGATGTCAACTTCGATTGCACAGCCTGCCATACCCCGCACGGCCAAGGCGGCAATGCCCGTATCCTGAATCCGAACCCCAACTATGTGATGACCGGTGGCCAAGCACCTTCTCACGGCACCACGACTACTACGGAAACAGCCACACTTACGGCGGCTACATCCTATGCGATGAACGGAAGGCCCATAGTGGGATATCCCTTTGGCTTTACCGTAAAAGTAGGGACTACTTCTTTGACCGAGTATAAAGATTTCACTTTGTCCCTTGATCCGACTTCGGGTAACGCGGTGATTAACTTTAAGACTGCTCAAACCGGGACCCTGACGGTGAGCTACGCCGCTGCCCTGGTTGTGCAGATGAATGTGGCCAACAAGCTGACTTCAGCCGAATCGGTCACCTATGAGGCCGGTCTCAACAAATTCTGCGGCGCCTGCCATACGGACTATGATACTGAAAATGTTACCGATCCTGCCGGTACCCTAAACGGCACTTACAGCCAGCATACCCGCCACCTTGTGGGTATGACCGCGTCCAGCAGTATCAGACAAGCCAGGGGCCTCAAATTCCAGTATCCTGTTGGCTCGTCCAATCCGGCCACAGCCACCGGGGGCCAAGTCACCTGTCTAACCTGCCACTTCGCGCACGGCACTGACCAATCCAAGTGGCAAGCTACCGCAACCTCTTCCGGCATCAGCGCCTACAATTCGCCTGAGCTGGCCGGTTCTTCCCGCCTGAAACGCCTCCCGAACATGGGTGTTTGCGAAGCCTGCCACGAAAAAGGCACCGGCAGCTTCAGCGGCGACTTCAACGTTCAAACCGCTTTCTAGTCTCCTTTTCTCTAGGTTTTGATATCCATACTGCACAACTTTCTATAATTCTTTTGGGTGCCCCAACTTAGTGTTGCGGCGCCTCTTTTTTTCAGAGACGGGCCCGGGATATTATCCCGGGCTTTTTGGCGATTATGGAAAAGTTTAAGGAGCGGCATGAGATACGGAAGGATATCTTATCAACATAAATCGACAAAAAAAGACAAATAATTAAGCATCCATGTCGAATGATATAATATCGTGTCGGAATTTGTTGGAAAGTTTGCAAAGGATTTACAGGAATAAAGGCGAAATATTTAGTGTCGAAAGAGAGTGGACCATTGAAGTCCACGTAGATTAGAAGAGAATTATAGAAAGTTGTGCAAAATGGTGCAAAGCGAAATCACTCCTGATTCTTTAGCAGGCGACAGAAGGTGAGTGTATGTCGACACAAAGTGAATTGTTCGGAGCAATTAGAGAGAAAAAATTCGACAGGCCGCTCCGGGCGAGATGCAGAGGGTGATTTAATTGCTGGCGAGGTTGAAAGCAGGTCTGAGAACAACTGAAGGCAGGTTAAAAGCCTTTATCGTTGTTTCCGGCTCTGCCATTTTATTCTTGGCGCTGACCATCGGCGCCCTGGAACTGACCAATACCCCTGTCTTTTGCTCCAGCTGCCATGAGATGCAGCCCGAGTACTACACCTGGAGAGGCTCGGCCCATAATCAAATCGCTTGTGTAGAATGTCACATACAGCCGGGAGCCGCGAACCTGGTTAAACACAAAATTGAGTCTCTAAATCAACTCTACCTGCATCTAACCGGCACTTTCGTAACTCCGATTGCCATTAAGGATCCAATCCCGAACTCTGTGTGCGAAGGCTGTCATGACATGACCAAAAGGGTTACCACACCCTCAGAGGACATTAAGTTTCCGCACACTACCCACCTGAACAAGAATGTGCAGTGTGTGACCTGCCACGGCGGGGTGGTGCACGGGAGTATCGAGGAAAAAGGGTTTACGGCCATGACCGATTACACTAAGTGGAACGCGCCTGTTGGCACCGCTTATGTATCCGGCCCGGCCTCCAAGTATTTTACCAAGCTGCAAATGAAGGACTGCATTCAGTGCCACCAGGAAAACGGAGCTCCCACAAGCTGTGAGACCTGTCATTCCAAGAGGATCAAGCCCCAGTCCCATGTCACTGTAAGCTGGCTCACCCTCCATGGTCCGCAAGCTGAGAAGGATATCCAGTCCTGTAACCAGTGCCATTCGGTGACGCTGAAATACGGCGCCATTCCAACTGATAATTTTAGCGCGAAGGATTACGCGAGGGCCAATACCTTCTGCAACGGCTGCCATAGTCAAAGGCCGGCCGGACATACCGCGACCTGGCGGGCAATTCACCCGGGGCCGGCCAAAGCTGACCCTAACGGCTGCCTCACGTGCCACGATGAGAACCCGGCCCGTAATGGCAGCACCACCCCAACCAGAACATTTTGCGGCAGATGTCATTTTGACAAGCACGCACCCCCGAAATTTCACCCTGTCCCGGTTCCGCCTACCGGTTACCAGCGGAGTTTGTGCGGGACCTGCCACAACAGCAGAATTTGTGAAAACTGTCACCAAAACACCGGCACCTAGACCCTGGACAACATAAGGAGGATGAACATGACTGAATTATCCATGCCGGCGTCAGAGCCGCAAAATACCCCGAGTTCTCCCAATGAAAATCTCAAGAAGTCCGAATCGGTAAGTTTGGGCAAAGGAATTGGGATTATCTTGCTGGTTACAGTTCTCCTGGCCGGGATTGGGTTGGGAATTGGCAAATTCTTCTTTTGGAGCAGGTATGACACAGGCACCAAGCTGGACCACGAATTTGCTGATAACATGGCTAAAGTCAAGGCAGACCCCACCAACCCAATTAACCACGTGCAGCTGGGTTGGGATTACTACCTGATGAATAAAAACGACAACGCAGTGGGTGAGTACAAAAAAGCCCTCTCCCTGGACCCGAAAAACTATGCAGCCCAGTATGACATTGGTCTTGCCTATATGAGCTTGAAACAGTACGACCAGGCGGTGGAAAGCCTGAAAAAAGCGATTCAAATTGTACCGGAGGCTTTTCCGCCCCATTTAAACCTGGGGATCAGTTATTTTAAAATCACAAAATATGACGATGCCTTAAAGGAATTGGCCCTAGCCTACAAATCCAACCCGGGTTCGCCCGAGACCATGTACTGGCGCGGCATGGTTTACGAAAAGCAGGGCAAGATTCAAGAGGCGCTCAAAGAATACGAAACTGCAATTAACTTCGCCCCTGACTATAAAGATGCCAGAGATGCCTACGCGCGGGTATCAAAGCTCGTAAAAAATAACGAAAAATCATAACGAAAGAGGGTGAACGGCCCTGCCTGGTTGGGCAACGGGCCGGGTAGAATATGGCGAGTGTTGAGGCAGTTAAACCGAAGAGACAAATAAAAAAGCGGGATATTAAGATTGCTATTCTGATTATCGCTCCGGTCATGGGTGCTATTTTCGCATATTTCTTCTGGATGGGGCAGAACCCCTTTGTCAAGGTGGGCAGCGTGATTGGACCGGTTACCCCTCCCGCTCCCCTGTTTGGGATTTATGGATCCGGAACTATGGGACCGCTGAAAAACCCCATGGGTGTAGTTGAGTCCAGCCGCAAAGTGTTTATCTCGGATACAGGGAACCACCGGATAGCGGTTTTTGATTATGACGGCAATCCCCTGTATACATTTGGCAAAGAAGGGAAAGACAAGGGCCAGTTTGGTTTTCCTTATGGCATTACGGTGGACAACTCAGGGCTTATTTATGTAGCAGACCTGTACAACGATAATAT
>JAJYNB010000416.1 GCA_021786555.1 Bacillota bacterium
GCTTGCGGGGATTATAGTTAAAGTCAGCGCCAATCTTGCTTAGCCCTTCAACCAAACTGCGGGTGACACCATGGTGGCCGTCATACAGAGATTGACTGCCGCCGCCAACGGGATGGGTAAGGACTGTAATCTCCGGCATTAAAAATACCTCCCTGGGTATGTTTGACTGACGCCATTGCTGTATGCCCTACCAGGCTGAGATAGAGCTTTTCGTAATCACTGCTGATTTTTTCCCAGGTAAATCTCTTTTGCCAGGCCTCAAAGCCCGCTGCGGCCATTTGTTCCCTTTCCGCAGGGTGGTAATACAGTTCCTCCAGCAGTTTCGCGGCATCCCTCACCCGTACCCTGGAACTCCCCCCGGCCTCTTTGACAGTTGGCAACAACTTGCCCGACTTGCACCACTCGATGATTTCCGCCGAATTGCCCACATCGCTACTGAGAAACGGAGTCTTGGCTGCAATACATTCGAAAAGAACAAGCGGGGAGCATTCAATGTTGGAGGGAAACAGGAACAGGTCTGCCTGCTTGAAAGCGGCGACAGTTTCTTGCCGCGTCAAGTTCCTAACCATCAGCCTTTTCCCGTCCTTTGCTCTCAAAGCGGACTGATTGAAACTTGCTTCCGCTGCCTCACAGGATTCCGTACAGCCGCCGCCAAAACTGTTGCCAACCAGCAAAAACGTGGTTTCAGTAATCTTGGCGTGTTCGAAAATACTCACTGCTTCCGCGTGCCCTTTTGAACCGGTATGGGAACCGACGTGGAGAAGCAAAAAATGTTCTTTGGGAATGTCAAGGACCTCTCGAATATCCACAGCCGCAGGGGCCAGAAATTCGTCTGCCCCGGCGCCGTTGGGTATTACGACCAGATTTGCAATCCCGTTTTCCCTGGCAAAATTGATATCCCTGTAGTCATTGGAAAGAAATACGTTGCAGTCATACTGCGAGAGCCAGGCTTTCATCGAGCGAAAATAGTCCTGGTATTCAGGCCAATACAAGCCGGAAAACCCTGTAGGCACAAAAACCTTTTTGGCCTTGAGCCGGTCCAGAATGGGAAGGGCCAGGTCAGTCGCCCACTGCTGAGCTGCAAAATTCGTAATGACATCAAAATCAGAGTCTAGGAGAAACTTAGTGTATTTATACGTCTTGCCGGAAAAACCCCTGACCGCATTGCCGGAGATCCTGAAGCCGGCAATTTTCACGCCGTTAATGACTTTTTCTTTCCGCTCCGGCAGCTTGCTGGTGGCTACGGTGACATCGTGTCCAAGTCTAACCAGCCTCTCGGAAATCTGCTTCACGACTTCCTGCATGCCGCCAACGGATGGGTGGTAGAATTCAACGGTGTGAAGTATTTTCAACCTTCCTCATACCCCTTTTCCCCAAGCACAGTATCGCATGGCTGCCGCGATTTGTTGCAGTAGAAATTAGCCAGACGCTTAAAAGGCCGGGCACGCTTCCGCAAAATCCTTCTGGGAATGCCCAAGGCCCTGCTCATCCTGTCAGCAGCCTCTGAGACTAAACGGACCATTTCTTCGCTGCAGGGTTCGTGGGACACCCGCCAAAAGACTCCGTGTACCAGGCAGGCCAAATCCAGGGCAGCTTGACCGGGAACTAAACTCCCGTCTGCAGCCCAGGTCAGGTTCTCGGCGCATATACTTATCACCTTGTCACGAAACGGGTTAGGTGCACGTCTGGAAATACTCCCCGGCACCTCCCGGTAAATCTCAAGTATCTGCGGCAAGTTAGCCACATCAAACTCCCGGGCTATTCTGGACCATAGTTCGTAGTCTTCCGGGGGCTGTCTGTCCGGATCGGTAGAATACAGACCCACTTTGTCCAAAGCGCTTTTCCTAATCATTACCGAGCTGTGCACAAATGGATTATTAAATATCAGGTCGAACTTCAGAACCTCGTTTTCTGTCGGGTGCATGTGGGCCCTCTGCGAAGGTCTCTCCTCCTCCCAAATCTCTGCCCAGGCGCCAACCAAGCCGCACCTCTCATGCTGCTCCAGAAAATCCACCTGTTTCGCAAACCGCTCCGGGTAAGCCATATCGTCGTGGTCCTGCCTGGCAATGTATTTCCCTCTGGTCAGTTTAATGCCATTGTTAAGTGCTGCAGCCAAACCCTGATTGGGTTGATTGAATGCCCTGATTCTTCTGTCAGCATAGCTTTCAATGATGCCGGCTGTGGAGTCGGTTGACCCGTCATCGATGATGATCAGTTCAAAATCCGTAAAGGTTTGCGCCAGGATGCTGTCAATTGACTGTCTAAGATAGTCCTCTCCGTTATACACGGCCAGTACAGCGCTGACCAGGGAAAGCTTGCTCATATTCCCACCCCCGCCTCTATTGCCTCTTTGGTAGATGCTCCGTTCATCAGTGCCCTGTTCAGATAATCCTCCAGGCTCATTCCGCTTTTAGGCAGGCGGGAATATTCCCTGGCCAGGTAGGCATAATTATGCCGGATGAAAATCCTGCCATAGCGGCTTAAAGGATCGGATCCCAGCAACTGCAAATAAGCTTTGTGCAGGGCGAAGAGCTGCTCGGGAAAAGGCCCGCTGCTGCTCTCGGTACTGTCCTGTCCGGTATGACAGCGGTATTTGACATAGGCTTCCTTTAACACAATCACGCTGCCCTGTCCTGCAATATCGAGCAGAAAGGGCCTGTCGGCGACTTTGCCATACACTTCCCACTTTATTGGCACGGCCTTAAAAAATTCGCTCAGGTAGACAGTGGAACCAAAATGAAACGGAAAACCGTCGTAGAGCAAGGCGGCAAAATCCTTGGCAGCTGGACAGTGGACATGTTCACCCTTGAAGCGGGGCCAGTTGCGGGAGGAAGGGCGCTCTTCGAAGCTCATGCCTGAACCGATCAAGACAGCGTTGCGGTATTTCTCCGCTAAAGCCAGGGCCGTACTTATATAGTCCGGGTGGAGCAGGTCATCATCGTGAAACACCATGACCCATTCCCGTTGGGCCAACTCTTTGGCCCTGGCAAAATTCTCCGCTGCACCAAGATTCCTGTCGCTGCGGTTGACTCTCACCCCAAACTCCTTAAACTCACAAACCACCTGGGAAGTGTGGTCCGTACTGCCGTTGTCGAGCACTGTGATGGGAATTTTGCCTATGCTCTGCCGGCACAAACTCGCAAGGGTTTCCTTTAAGAAAGCAGCTCGATTATGAGTGAGGACAATGATTTCGATGCATTCACTTGGCGCTTTCATCCTCATAACCGTCCTTTGTCAGCATAATGTCCCTGATGAACCGGGCAAAGCCGGCAAAACTGTGCAGCCGGCCTGGGGCGCCGGCGAGAAATCTCCTGCCTGACCCTAAGAGATCCGCGGCCTCTTTTTCCGTCAGGCTGTCGAGATACAGTGCCAGATTCTGCCAGGAGCCAAACTGCCTCACGTCAATGAAAGCCTCTCCGGTTATATGCTCCTGCACATCCGGCGCTCCCAGGTAGACTGGAATTACCCCGGCTACAAAGCAGTCGATGATTTTTTCAGTTATATAACCAGGGTATGAGAGGTTTTCAAAGCAGAGCGCGAACTTGTAAGCGGCAATGGTACGGATCTTATCCGCACACGGCCGAGGGTGCAAATGGCTAAGAGTATCCCGCAGTCTTTCCTGCCAGTACCGGGGCAAGCGCCCCGGCTCATTCCAGCCGTACCCGAACAGGTCCAAACCTGCTGAGGCAAAAAACTCAATGGCTTCGAGCCTTTTAGTATGAAGTTCAGATTGGATGGCCAAAGCCCTGGTCCCGGACTGGACCCCGGCTGCAGTTTCGGCTTCTGCAGGCTGGAAGTGCTTGTTGGCTGCTACCATGACCAGGTTTTTCCGCTCTGCCCAGGGTAACAAAGGCAGAACATCTTCCAGGTGATAGCTGGGAAACCTGAGGCGATAATTCCGGCCTGAGTCAGCCGCAAACGTCTTTATGGCCCCCCCAAACAGCACCCGGCGCTCAAAGACCGGTGCAAGTTCCGGCAGCTTGTCATAAAAGGCATAGGCGAAAAGCGGGGATTCCAGGCCTGTCAGCACAGCAGGTTTTGCTCCCCTGCCGATTAGTTCCCGCCCCAGGCCTGAATCCAGCTCCTGCAGCACCAGGACTTCTTTGGCACTCCATTTGCCTTTTTTCACTTTGGCCAGGGCCACATCCCCTGTAACGGTCTCATATCCGTCCAGCTTGACCAGATCGGCAAACTGCGGCATCCAGGCTGCCCCAGGAAACCTTTTTGCCCACTCCCGGTTCAAAACCCGGTTGGCGTGAAATTCGCCAATATCAGTGCAGAGCGCTATTTTCATTTAATCACCCCGCTCAGGCCCGGAGAATCCGGGTACATATTGCCTTAACAAGGCAAAACTGGCCGCGGCATGGATCTGGCACTGTGAATATTCCTTTATTGCCTCTAACTGAGACACCTGCAGCCAGGCAGTCAAAAAGTCCCGCCGCAGTTCTTCTTTCAGGTTATTGGCCAGCAGGGTATACCCGAAAAAGGAGTAAACGTAACTCAGGGGTTCTGCCGGGGGGAGGTGCTCATCAGAGAAAAACACCCCTTTTCCTGTCAGGCAGACTATGATGTTTTGATTTCTTGCAACTTCAAACAGGATGGCCAGGTGCGGAAAGCATGAGATCAGATTGTCGTATCCTGCCCGGATATAGGGCATTACCTTTGCGCTGCGGTAGATTACCTGGCTGATTAATCCCAGTCCGTCTCCAACCTTCTGCAAGAGCTGTGCCTGATCCAACTCAACAACCTCTTCCTGCTGCTGGAGGTTATGGGTAAGATACACCAGGTCGCAGCCTGTATGCCTGTCAAGCAGGTCAAACACCCTGTTTAGTGCGCCGGGTTTTAGCAAGTCGTCATCACTTAAGAGCCAGATGTAATCCGCCCGGTCACAATACAGAAAGCCGGCAAGGATATTGGGGTTAGGCCCGATGTTACAGGGATTGCGTATATAGGCGAAATTCGACTCGGCACAAAACCGCCTGACTTCATCATAACTGGTCTGGTTCGAACAATTGTCCTGCACAAGCACCTCGAGTTCGCCGGGCCCAGCATAGGCCTTTAACATCCTGATCTGGCGCAGCAAGCTTGCAGCCCTGTTATAACTGGGTATATACACCAGTAGTTTCATGGCACCTGCTCCAAAGTTGTCCTGTTCCCCTCAGTCAGGAACACCGTCTACAAGGTCAATCAGCATGAGTTTTTGCAATTCTTCCCTGTCCAGGTAAGGAGACATATCTTCAATCGGATGGTTGACAGTCAGCTTGGGGTTTACCCAGGAGGTTTGTTCCAGTTTTACCTCGACGAAGGCGGGACCCGGGTCAGCCATGGCCCTGGCGATTGTCTCCTCCGCCCCTGCCGGCGTGTCAATCAGGTAGGTTGCGGAAACCCCGTAAGCCGACGCAAGCTTCACCAGGTCCGGGCAGTTATAACCGATAACAGTGGCCTGCCAGCGCCCCTCAAAGTACATGTCCTGAAACTGCCTGACCATGCCCAGACAGGAGTTGTTCATAACAAAAACCTTTACTGACAGGTTATGCTGGACGAGAGTATCAAGTTCCTGGATATTGACCTGTATCCCCCCGTCACCCGAGATGACAATAACCCTCCTGCCTGTCTTGGCAGCCCCCAGAGCGGCCGGGAGCGCAAACCCCATGGCTCCCATCCCCCCCGAGATCAACATCCTTTGGCCCGTTTTAAGTTTGAAGGACTGGGCAGCCCACATTTGGTTCTGGCCCACATCCAGACAGATTATATCCCCCGGGCGGCAATGCCGGGACAGTATCTCCATCATCCGGTTCGGGTTGATCCGGGTCTCTTCACTCACCGGAGCACAGGGGAACCGCTCCTTGTAGTCTTGAATCAGAGCATACCAGTCCCGCAAATCCGGCTTGTTGAAGCTCCTTAAACGCCTGTTCAGTTCAAGCACGAACTGCAGCAGGTCGTAGTTTACCGCTATATCTGTCTTCACTTTCGCATCAAGTTCATGCGGGTCTATATCCACCTGGACCTTTACAGCGCCCCGGGTAAAGCTTTCAGGCCTGGTACCCGTCTGCCTGGTATCCAGCCTTGAGCCCAGGATCAGCAGAAAGTCGGCGTTGGCCAGGGCCAGGTTGCTGTAACGGTTGCCGTATGCCCCGATCATCCCCAGAAAATTCGGGCTGTCATGGGGTACTGCGTCCAGGCCCATGAGAGAAGTGACGACGGGTAAGCCGGTTTTTTGCAAAAACCGCTGCAGTTCTTCACAGGCGCCGGAAGTCCTGACTCCGCCTCCGGCCAAAACCACAGGCCGTTTGGCATTGGCCATGAGCCTTATAATCCCGGCAAAATCAACGGACTTGATGGACTGTGCCTGCCGCCCTTGAAACTCCTCACTCTCACAAAAACCTGCCAGCTTTTCCGGTTCTATCCCGGCCCGCTGCACGTTCATGGGCAGGTCCAGCAGGACCGGGCCGGGCCTGCCGTTTCGGGCCAGGTATACGGCTTTCTCCAGGTGATATCTTATTGTTAACGGGTCAACCACCATTTCAGCGTATTTGGTGAGCGGTTTGACAACGCTTACGATGTCTGTTTCCTGAAAACCAAGCTGGCGCAGGGGCCTGTCAAACTTGTACTCATAGGTGTTGACCTGTCCTGTAATGAACAGGCAGGGAACAGAGTCAAAATAACAGCTGCCGATGCCTGTAAGCAGGTTTAAGGCTCCCGGCCCGCTGGTAGCCATCGCTACGCCCAAATTGCCGCTTGAGCGGGCATAGGCCTCCGCCGCAAAGGCAGCGGCCTGTTCATGGTGTACAGCCATACAGGCGATATCACTTCTGCCGTACATGGAATCCGCCAGGTGGGTGATGGCCCCGCCGATAAATTCAAATACGCACCCTACCCCTTCCTTCACCAAAAAATCAATCACATAATCCGACAGCTTCACTCCATTTTCACCCCCTAGGATACAGGCTCAGGCTATCCCGGAACCACAAGATGGTCTTATCCAGTCCTTCACTCAAAGGAGTTTTCGGCTCCCAGTCCAGCTTAGCCTTGACCTTGCCAAGATCCGCCAGCCAAACCTTGGGCTCCAGGGGGCGGGGAGGGTATTTTCCCCAGCGCGGAGGAGTTGTCGCTTGCAGTTTTTCAGCCAGCAAGCTTGTTACCTCCCCTACGGAAGACTGGATCCCGGAGCCGATATTGAGAACTTCCCCGGCTATGCCGGGCGCTTTAACAGCCTGCAAGTATGCCTCAACCACATCACCGATGTAAACGAAATCCCGCACAAATCCCGGAGCTGACAGGTTGGGAACCTCCTGCCGCAGATAGGACTTAATGAGATAAGGAATGAGCCTGCCAGGGTAATCCCATGGACCGTAGGGGGAAAACAAGCGCAGGGTAATAATGGGCAGGCCCTTGGTCAGCGCCTCGGAGGAGCAAAATAGAGTTGCTGCAGCCTTGGAGACCGCATAGTCTCCCAGGGGGTTAACCCTGTCATC
>JAJYNB010000109.1 GCA_021786555.1 Bacillota bacterium
GCTATTCCATGCCCTTTAACGATGTCAGATATGCTCTGACCACGGGACAAGTTGATGGCGAAGAGAATACGATTTCCAATATCTATACTCAAGAATTTGATCAGTCCCAAAAATATCTTACCCTTAGCGACCACGGTTATTTAGGCTATGTCGTACTCACCAATGCGGATTTTTGGCACAGCCTTCCGGCTTCAATCCGCAAGATTTTGGAGGATACCCTTGCTGAAGTGACACAGTGGGAAAGATCACAGGCAGAGGAAGTGAACAAAAGACAGTTGGCCGATATCGAAAAGCAGGGACGCCTCCATATTGCACATCTGACTCCCAGCGAAAAACAGGCCTGGGAACAAGCCTTGAGCCCGGTTTATGACCGTCTGGCGCAGCGTATTGGCGCCGGACCAGTGAACAGCGTGAAAAAATCCGGCTTTTCAGTGTTGTCAGGGGGACAGGTCCACTGACAATAGCTTAAACGGGTAGAGGAGAGGGACTGCAGCGATACTGGGCTTAAACCGTGAAATGGCGAGAAAGGTTGCGGTGTCAAGGGACCTGTCCCCCTGACAGAGAATGAAAAGGCTCGAGAGACAACATCCAGGCGGACCTCGGACTTCGGACCTCGGACCTCAATGTTAGCGGCTGGCAGCTATAAGCCAAGATAGGCTTCCCGTAATTTTTCGCTGCTGAGCAGGTCAGAAGATGTGCCAGACATGACAATCCGGCCTCCTTCCAGGACATATCCCCTGTCCGCCCGGCGCAGGGCTTCTTCCACATCTTGTTCGACCAGGAGAACCGTCGTACCTTGCCGGCGAATCTCCGCTACCAGATCCAGGAGCATATCCACCACGATGGGAGCCAGGCCAAGGCTCATTTCATCCAGGAGGAGCAGTACAGGGCGGGACATCAAAGAACGTCCCAGGGCACACATTTGCTGTTCACCGCCGCTGAGGGTGCCGGCAGACTGATGTTTCCGTTCGCCAAGACGCGGGAAAAGCCGGTAGATCCGGGCCAAATCCTGTTTTATCTCCTTGTCCCGGCGCAAGTAGGCACCCGTGAGCAGGTTGTCCTCCACACTCATGCCGGCAAACAGCCAGCGTCCTTGCGGGGTCATGTTGAGACCCTGTTTCACCATATGGTACGTATCTTTACCGCCAACCTCCTGACCGCGGAAAGTGACGCTTCCCGACCAGGGAGTGACCAGCCCCATCAGAGTTTTTAACAGGGTTGTTTTCCCCGCCCCGTTCACACCGATCAGAGCGACAATTTCACCTTCCTTGATGTCCATGTTGATGTCCCACAGGACCTGGGTGTCGCCGTATCCGGCACTAAGATTCCTGATTACCAGCATTAAGCATCCCCCCAAGCCCGCTTACTTCCATTTCCGCCGCCTTGCTTTTTACGTAGCGGCTGCCCAGATAAGCTTCCTGCACCTGGCTCAAACCAACGACTTCGGATGGCTGCCCGTCGGCAATTAATTGACCCTGGTGCAAAACGATCACCCGGTCCGAAATATTCATGATCACCCGCATCAGGTGTTCAATTACCAGCATGGTGATTCCCTGTTGGCGCAGCCGGTTTAGGAGTAAAATCGCCTTGTCCAGTTCGACCGGGTTTAAGCCGGCCATGACTTCGTCCAGCAAAAGCAATTTGGGCTGCAAGGCCAAGGCCCTGGCCAACTGGAGGCGTTTTTGGTCCGGCAGGGTTAAATCATTGGACAAAACAGCGGCCTTGTCTGCTAATTCGGTTAAGGCGAGCAGGCGGTCTACCTCTGCTTCAAGTTTTTGTCCCCGCATCCCGATGGTCCAAGCTGCCAAACGAACATTCTCCCGCAGGGTGAGATCTTTAAAAATCCGCGTAATCTGAAAGGTGCGGGCTAACCCCAGGCGGGCAATGCGCCAGCTGGGCAGCTTATGCAGCGGCCGGGAAAAGAAATAAATTTCACCCCGGGTCGGCCTGTCACTGCCCGCAATCAAATTGACCAGAGTGCTTTTACCTGCTCCGTTCGGCCCGATCAGCCCGGTGACAGTGCCTTCGGCCAAGGAAAAACTAATATCGTCCAAAACCCGCAAACCGCCAAAATCCTTGCCTAGGCCTTTAACTTCCAAAATAGCCATCTTAACCGCGCAGCGGGAAAGTGTTCTTTCCCCGGCGCTTTCCTCCTTTCCCGGACCGGCGGGATCCCATGATTCCTTTCGGCAGGAAGAGGACTACGGCGATAATCCCCAAACCCAGAACAAGTGAAGAAGCATTCTGGGATACGGCCATAGCCAATTGAGTAAGAATACCAATCAGTACGGCGCCAAGAATGGGGCCGGCTACAGTTCCAGCCCCCCCCATCATGGTCATCACCAGCATGAGCACGGTAATGCTCGGTTCGAAGACCGTGGGAGGGTCAATATAGCTTTGCCAGATGGCATAGACCACACCTGCCATGGCTCCTAACAAGCCCGAAAGAGCGAAAGCGCTGCTCTTGGCCAACACGGTGTTAATGCCGACCGCTTGGGCCGCCACTTCATCAGATTTTATCGCCAGGAGAGTATTGCCATACTCAGAATGTATCAGCAGGTAAGTGATCAGGGCCGAGAGTACGGCAATCGACAGCATAACATAGTAAAAAATTCCAGGAGAGCCAACTATAGGCAAGGACATACCCATACCGCCACCCAAAAATTTCGTATTGGTGACCACGGCCAGAGTAGCCTGGGCCAGAGCCAAAGTGGCGATGGAAAAATAGTGCCCTTTAAGGCGCAAAAGCGGCAGCCCCAGGAGCAGGGCAAATACTCCTGTGCCCAGGACTGATGCGATTGCAGCCAGCCAGTAAGGCCAGTGCGCATTGACACTCAAGGCGCCGGCCAGCATAGCCCCGAGGCCGAAGAAAGCCACATTACCGAAGGAAGGGTAGCCGGTCAGGCCGCCAATCAGGTTCCAGCCGCCGGCCAAGGCGGCATACATGGCCATTTCCGTACCCACCTGGACTATGTAATCATTGGTAAGAGGCGGAATGCATAAAGCAAGGAGCAAAACACAGGCGGCCAGGAACATGTTCCGTTGTCTCTTCATCAGCCAGCCCTCCCCAAGACGCCGTTAGGGCGCAAAACCAGAATTACCAAGAGCAAGCCGAAAGTAATCACGTTGACATAAGTAGGGCCAAAAATAACAGAGCCAACAGCGTCGAGCACTCCCAGGATTAAGCCGCCGACGAGGGGTCCCCAGGAAGTCCCCACCCCGCCGAGGATCGTCACCACAAATGCGCCCACAGTAAGGGGCCCACCTGAAGCCGGGGAAAAGGCGTTACTCAAACCGAAGAAAACCCCTCCGGTTGCGGCCAGCCCGGAACTCAGGGCAAAAGTCAGGGCATAGACATGAGGGATCTTGAGTCCCATCAACCGAGCGGGCTCCGTACCCATGGAAGTAGCCCTGATTGCCCGGCCCGGACGGCTGTATTCCAGAAACAACCACAGCAAGACCGACAAGACAATGAGGAACAGCAGGGCGACGCTGCGTACGATGGGAAACTGGAGACCGAACAATTGCCAGGATGAGTTGGCGTAGGGTGTATTAATCGACTTGTAATCAGCCGTAAAGAACAGGATCATCAAATTAGCCAGCACAAAATCCATCCCGTAGGTGAGCAGTAAGGTCATGAACAAATTGGTGCTGATAACCCGGTTGATCAGAAAAAACTGCACCAGGTAACCGCCCAGGAAAAAGATGATAAAGACCAGGGGCACCGCAAGCAACGGATCAAGGCCAAGGTGCTGCAAAATAAGTACGGTCAAATAGGCGGCAAGCACCTGAAACGTGCCATGGGCCAAATTGATTAAGTTCATTACACCCCACTGCAGGGAAAAGGCCAGAGCCGAAATCCCCAGGATGCCCCCTTGCAAAATACCATTAACCAAAACCTGCAACCATAAATGCATAAATCTACCCGGTCTACTCTAGAGCAGGCCGGGGCTCCCTCCTTCCGGTAAAATTAAGTTTCCTCATCCAGGGGCTTACCGCCACTTGCATTTCCGCTGAGGACATCGTCACCTGTATCGGACCTCGGACTTCTGACCTCGGACCTCGGAAACCAGGTGGAGCCGTTGAGAAACCCCAACGGCCCCGGATATTTAAATTTATTTACCGCTTGTTCCAAGCCGGCAGGGGGAAATCCTTAAAGTTCTGGCTGAAGGAACCGGGCCAGACCGTCACGGCCTTGCCGTCCTGAATCTGGACCACCGGCAGTTTCAAACCGCTGATTGACCCGTTGGCTTCAATTGTGAAATCGCCGTCAAAAAGGTGAACGGTACCAAGGCCGGCTAAAGCATCCCGGACTTTTTGGGGATCCGGGGATCCGGCCTTCTGGACGGCCAAGCCCATCAGCTCCGCGGCAGCGGAGGCCATGGCCGAATGGTAATCCGGATTAACCCCGAAAGTTTGCTTGTACAGGTCGGCATACTCTTTTGATGTGCCGAAAATATCATCTTTATAGGGCAGATCCGGTGTCCAGAGGCTGGCCCCGAGGATGCCTTCGGCATCTTTGCCAAGGGTTTGAGGGAAAGATGGCATGGTCGGTCCCACGGTAAAAGCGATGGATTTAAAATTGACGTTCATCTGTTTGGCTTCTTTAACCAGCAGGACAGCTTCCTGGAAGTGGCCTGTGCCGATCAGGGCATCGGGCGCTTTTTGGGCAATCTGGGTCAGCTGGGAAGTCAGATCGGAAGCGTTGCTGGGATACTGGGCGCTGTACACGACGTCAAACCCGTGGCTCTTGGCGTAGTCCTCACCGCCCTGATCCGCCTCTTTGGAAAAAACATCGTCAGCGTGCAGAAAAGCGAGCGTTTTAACCCCTTGGGTTTTCAGCAGATCCAACACGGAACCCAAATAATCACCGGAATAGGGGTAGGCGGAGAAGACGTATTTGTAGTCGCGGGTGAAAATGGACTTGGCCCCCCCGCCGCCTGAAATCATCGGCACCTTATGTTTTTCGGCGACCGTTGTGGCGGAGAAAATGTTGCCCGAGGCATAGGGGCTGAGGAAAAGCCGGATATTATCCTGGGTATACATTTTTTCGGTCAGAGATGCGCTATTGGTGGCAACGCTTTGGTCATCCTGAAAATTGATATTTACTTTATAACGTTTGCCGTCCACCAATAAACCGCCTTGTTTGTTGACTACGTTTTCCCACAAGGTATAGCCGTCGTGAACGAGCTTGCCCTCATTGGCCAGACTACCGGTGGCTGCCACCGGAGCACCGATGGTGATGGTGCCGGCGGTACTGCTGGTATTGTTACTTGTTGTCGCAGTGCCGCAACCGCTCAGGATCAGGGTTAAAGCCACCGCTGATGCCCCCAG
Organism: Bacillota bacterium; assembly: GCA_021786555.1. GTDB lineage: Bacteria > Bacillota > Desulfitobacteriia > Desulfitobacteriales > JAJXUE01 > JAJZPO01. The sequence continues at coordinate 5,335 of JAJYNB010000109.1, forward strand.
GGCCTTTGCCAGCTTTCTGGGTTTGAGCACAACCATTCCTCCTCTTTTTTAAATTTTTTATTTGGTTTATATTATAAGATCATCAAGCCGGCAGAAATGATTTTGACCATATTTATATTGTTTTGGTCATTTCGGTATTGACTTACGACGCTCCCAGCGAGGAGCGTTGGATTAAACTTAAGCTTGATTGAGCGAAAACCGCTACCGTTGAAACGGTGGCGGTTTTCGCATCTTTATGTTTTTTTTACGTGCCGGGGACTTTTCTTTACGCCGATTTGATGAGCAATGAGTCTATAATTGGGCTGCATTCAGAGTTAAACGGCACCGGAGGGGGTAAAATATGCATAATGTGGCAACGGCTGTCTCTGGAATCAATGCTTAGCATCAGAAGGAGGACGGATTGAAACACATTAAGAAATAAGGCTTAACTGCAGCAAGGGGGGAAACAAATGGCTGACATGATCCTGGGCGGCATCGTGGCCGCCGGCGTTTTGGTCTATCTTTGTTACACTCTTTTGAAAGCGGAGGAACTGTAATGACGGGCAATGATTTTCTGCAACTGGGGTTTTACCTCGTTGTGCTCATCCTCTTGGCCATGCCCCTGGGCCAGTACATGGCCAAGGTACTCCAGGGCGAGAAAACATTTATTGACAGGGTCATGGGACCGCTGGAAAGGCTCATTTACCGCATCTGTGGCATTGACGGCAGCAAAGAAATGCACTGGCGTGAATACGCCGTGGCTCTTATGGCCTTTAACATTCTCGGTATAATCTCGCTGTTCCTGCTCCAGTTGGTGCAAGGGATCTTACCGCTAAACCCCCAGGGGTTTGGCGGGGTCAAGTGGGATTTGGCCCTGAATACGGCGGTGAGTTTTGTGACCAACACCAACTGGCAGGCCTATAGCGGGGAATCAACCATGAGTTACCTGACGCAAATGGCCGGTTTTACCGTACATAACTTTCTTTCGGCAGCAACCGGCGTGGCAGTGGTGGTTGCGCTAATCCGGGGCTTGACCCGCCGTCAGGCGCAGTCCATCGGCAATTTCTGGGCAGACATAACCCGTACAACCTTGTGGATACTGCTGCCAATATCCTTGGTCGCGGCTTTGGTCCTGGTTTCCCAGGGAGTCATTCAAAACTTGTCTCCCTATCTCACTGTGCATACCGTACAAGGAGCAAACCAGACATTAGCGATGGGACCGGTCGCTTCTCAGGAGGCGATTAAGGAGCTGGGCACTAACGGCGGCGGCTTTTTTAATGCTAACTCTGCGCATCCCTTTGAAAACCCGACCCCTTTCACTAATCTGCTGGAGATGTTGTTGATACTGGTTATCCCTGTGGGCTTGACATTTTCCTTTGGCAGGATGGTCAAAGATATGAAGCAGGGCAGGGTGCTCTTCGTGGCGGCCCTGATCTTGTTTGTATTAATGCTTGGCACGATTTTCAGTTCGGAAATAGCCGGCAACCCTTTGGTCAGCAAGATTGGCATCACCGGTTCCTCCGTCATGGAAGGAAAAGAAGTGAGGTTCGGGGTTGTCAACTCCGCCTTGTTTGCAACTGTAACCACAGCCACCTCATGTGGAGCGGTCAATGCCATGCATGACAGCCTTACCCCTCTGGGCGGATTGGTGCCCATGCTGGCGATAATGCTGGGTGAGTGCGTGTTCGGCGGTGTAGGATCAGGCTTATACAGTATGCTGACTTTTGTGATTTTGACAGTTTTTATCGTGGGGCTTATGGTCGGCCGCACACCGGAATACCTGGGCAAAAAAATTGAGGGCTTTGAGATGAAAATGGCTGTCCTGGCAGTGCTCATCCCATCTGCCTGTATTTTGTTGGGCAGCGCCCTGGCCATAGTTATCCCATGGGGCACCTCTTCCATCGCTAATCCCGGACCGCATGGCCTGAGCGAGATACTTTATGCTTTTGCTTCCGGGTCAGGCAATAACGGCAGCGCCTTTGCCGGGCTTAATACCAACACCCTTTTTTACAACCTGGCGCTGGCCCTGGTCATGTTCATCGGCCGCTTTGGCGTAATCATACCGCTGCTGGCCATTGCCGGGAGTATGGCTGCCAAAAAGATATCCCCGGTCAGTGCCGGCACCTTCGAGACAAGCGGAGGTTT
>JAJYNB010000054.1 GCA_021786555.1 Bacillota bacterium
AGGGTTATTTTTGCTTTTAAAGCTCTAGCTAGAGCAGATGAGTGCTGTAGGCAATATCAATTTGATGCCAGCAGACCTGAGAAACCACATTTTTTAGGTCAAGCGAGGAGCATTCCCAAGGGACTCTTTTCGCCGGGCGTCAGAAGCGCTATGCTCGGTTGAAGGACTCTTCCTTTTGAATGGAGTAATGGGTATAGGCAAACTGGTGGGCAAGGGTCTTGTCACTGGGGTTGTTGACGTAGTATTCATACCTGGGTGAGTCCAGGTCAGCGCCGTAAACTCTGCGCAGCGCAGTCAGGACCACTGCAGGGTCCAGCACATAGGACAGGGAAGTATAGTGGTTGCGCGTAAAATCTGTGTTTTTGCGCATACAGGCTTTGAGGAAGCTGAGCACATTGTGCTTGTCAAGCCGGAAGGTATCGGCAACATAGGCAGCGGAAATTTCCCGGGAACCCCACTTGGCCAGTACGTTTAGCCATGCCAAGGCTTCATAGGGATGATTTTTGTAGAGTAGGGTTTGCTGGGCCAAAGCCAGGATTCTCCTGGCCAAAGCCTGCCCCAAACGGGTCTCTGCTTTTTCGGACAGCACCCGTTCAGACTCGTCCCTTTTTTCTGGGTCCCGCATCCAGCGGAAACATTCAATGGCATAATCCAGCGGCTCAGCCTGGGACACGATTTTCTCACACAGGTCCAGACGTTCGTTTCCTTCCGGCAGGTTGACAACCAGTTTGGCTACCAGCATACCGGCTTGGGAAAAGGGTGGAAAAACCGTACTGTTCTTGGGAAAGATATGCCCGGTCCTGGCGAGGGCCAAGGCAAGATTGGTGCAACAGTGTGGGGAGAGAGACTGGGCCTTGACCTGTATTCTTAAAATAAGGGACTCAGCATTGCGCTGGCTTACCATGCTCTCCAGGCGGCCCAAAATGTCAGACACATCCATGCACTCGGCTTGGTTAAGGAAGACAGCTACTTCCTGATCCGATATGTCTCCTTCAGGTATGGCGTAGGAGAAAAACCTGGGAAAATACTTCAACGATGTTGCCCGCTGTTCCTTGGCCCAGATTTCTTCCCATTCCCTGCCATAACTTGAGTTGTTAATCCTGGGGAAGAGGGACTTGAGCAGCTTTCTTGCTGCGATTCGCTCGTCGAAGCTGAAATTTTCCAGGATACCTTCGATTTCAAGTTCCTTGTCTTTCTTGTAGGTAAAGCCGAGGAAAAAATTGGCGTTTTCCCGCACAGCTTCGTACAACAGGGGGTAGAGTACGCGCAAGCCTTCGATGAGCATCAGGTCAACGGGGTTAACTTCATCTTTCAAAATTGGCAGGGCGAAGGTCAGGGCATTACAGTAGCGCTTGGCCAGTCTCGGGGTTTGTAAGCGAATCTCCAATCCTTCAACAAAATGACTTACGAAGGTCTGCAGCTGAGTTTCACTCAACTCGATATCTGCAGTACCTAAGGCATCGCTCACACCTTCAAGGCAATAGTTGCGTAAGGAATTACGGTCAACCAATGGGAGGTGAAGGGGCACTTGAATGATTTTTTCCAGAAAGCTTCTGCCACCCGTTACGCCGCTGGACTGTGGGTTTAGGGCAGCGGCCACTACTTCTTCATCAAAGGCAAGAATATAGGAAGTTAAGGCAAAGTCTCCGCTGAGTTTGGCGATTCTGAACACGGTCTGCATTGCCGGCTTTTCGAGCCTGTCGATATCATCCATAAAGATTACCAGACGTTTACCCTCTTGGGCCAAGAGCTGTTCAAGACGCAGCTTGACATCAGCATAGAGTTTGTTAAGTGGTTTCGCTATTGGCGGCGCCGGGTCGGGGGCTGCATCATTTTCGGGCTGAATTGAGGCATAGGCGTTAAACCAGCGGCTGATAGTTCTTTTTTTGCCCGGTATGGCGCGTCCTAGGGCATCGGACAGAGTCCGGAAAAAATCCTGAACAAGTCTCGTTTTATCGCTGAAGCGCCAGGGATTAAATCGCACCACAATAACGTGGTTGTAATTGTGCAATTCTTGTTCGATGAAATTGAGCACCGTAGTTTTGCCTTCGCCCCAGGCTCCATGCAAACCGATTACTATGGACCCTGTATCGCGGCGAGCGGCCAGGGTTTGGGCGAGTCGCAAAGCAAAGGGCCAACGGTTAAACCTGTCAAGTTCCACACTGCTGACCGGTGCATCCGTAAAAAAGGAATCCTGCATTGGGGGGTCAATCCTTTCCGCCAAAGGGGCTGGGTTCAATAATACAATTTATTGGGTTTTTAGGCATCTGATACCTATTTTAGCGGAAATTAGGAAAAGAAAAAGGGTTTTTGCAAAAAAATGTTGCAGATTCCCAGAACAACCAAGCCAGGTTGCCCCAGAAAATAAACTTCGTCTGCCCTTAAAGCCAACGTCCTGTTTAGCTCAGAAACAACATACTATGATATTGACGTTAGATAAGGGGGGTTATCATGGGGTGAGAGTAGCGTTATTTATTGATGGAGCAGCGATGTTTTACGCCCAGAGGGAAAATGGATGGTTTATAGATTATAAAAAGGTATATCAGTATTTTGCCGAAAGCAAACAGCTCAGCGGCGCTTACTATTTTACGGCTACCCCTCCGGCCAGCAACCATCAGGCAGTGGACAACTACCGCAGGTTCAAAAGATTTCTGATATACACGGGATATCATGTAATTGACAAAGAAGTCAAGGTAATCAACGACCAGCGCACCGGCCAGGTAAAGCTGAAAGGCAACCTGGATATCGAGTTGATATTTCGCATGCTCTCAGGCATCAACAGCTATGACGAAGCGATCATCTTTGGCGGGGACAGTGATTACCTGTCCGTGGTTTCCCACCTGCGCAATCTGGGCAAGGTGGTGGGGTGTGTGGGGCGCCGCGCCTCCACATCCATAGAGCTGATAAATGAATGCGACAGGTTTATCGATTTAAGCGATATCCGCACGTGGATTGAAAGGGACTAGCGTATCAGTTGACAGGTTCCCGGCATAAGATACAGCAGATAATAGGCTCAAGCGGGAATGAGGGCCTTAAATAAGAAAGGGAACTTCTGCTGCAGATGAGTTCCCTTTTTATGTGGCGATTTTTTTTACTGTTTGGACACGCAGCTTAGTTTTCCAGGCCGAGCTGCCTTGCGCTTTTCACCCCGCTTTCAGCGATAAAGGCACAGATGAATTTGACCAAATCCGGACGGGAAGGCGTTGGATAAGGAGTAGGGCGCTCTGCGTTACGCTCCAGCCAAAAATCGGCCATCTGCCCGACCTGGAGAAAAAAGGGATGAACCTTTATGCCAGGGTGATTGAAGGTGGCTGCAGCGACGGAGCTCGTTACGCTGCTCAGGGTAGACGAATGGAGCATGCCTTTCATCTGGCTGTAGGTATAGCGTTCGGCTACCTGCCTGATTTTGGAGACGTTCTCCGGCAGTTCTGTCAGGGATACCAGACAGCGGTTTTCCGAGGGTTTTTTGCTCAATGGGTTGTTGAGGGTGGCAGGGTCAAAGGCGGGAAATTTTACCCGCTCCACTGTGATGCCGGGAGGCACGTCCAGTGGGGCAGCTGTTTCGGTTTGGTCAGCGGTTTTCCCCTGCAGTTTTATTGCTTCTACTGCCAGGTGATCGCAGCGGTTGTTGTACTCATTGTCGGCGTGGCCACGAACTTTTACCCAGCGGACCTTGGCCCTTGTTAAAAGGTCGTTGAGCTCTCGCCAAAGGTCCTGGTTCTTTACAGAACCCTTTTTCCAGCCTGTCCTGAGCCAGGCCTGCATCCAGCCTTTGGTATAAGTATTTACCAGATAGCTGGAATCGCTGTAGAGCACAACCTCGGGAACGGGCGATAGTTCTATGGCACGCTTGATGCCGGAGATGGCAGCCTGAATCTCCATGCGGTTGTTGGTGGTCTCCGCCGTAAAACCGCTCAATTCCTGTACGAGGCTGCGGTTTGCGTCAAGGATAACAACAGCCCAGCCGCCTGGCCCGGGGTTTCCGGAACAGGCGCCGTCAGTATAGACGTGAAAAAGGCTCATAAGCATACCTCCCGGCCTGTATCTAAATAATTTTGTGACTACACAGGAGTCAGGAGTCAGGAGTCAGGAGTCAGAATGAGAGAACGGTTTGTGATCTCGAAGTATTCTACTCTGAAAATTCTGATTGCTGAATTCTGAATACCTGAACAGTAACATAATTTTAGCACGGCAGGGGGGCTTCGTCCAACCTGTCAATTGTCTTGAAACCTGGAGCAAAGCCTGGGGTCAGGGCGGATTTTCTTTTCCAACGAAGAATGGTATATTGGGGATTGTGGAACAATTTACTGGAAAATGTTACGGGGGGAGGTTAAATTATGACCCGTTTTACCGCTCTGGCGTCTCAGGCACAGAATTCTTTGCGGGTAGATGTAAATTATATGATGGAGGATTTTCTTGGGGCGGAAGGCATCACCAGCCAGGAAATTGACGGTCTCGGCCCGGAGGTTGAGGCTGGAATCCAGGCGTTAAAAAGCCGCCGTGGGGAAATGACGTGGCGGGATCTGCCCTATACGCAGGCCGGGACGGTTGAAGAGATTCGAAAATTTGCCGGCGCCGCCAGAAAGAGGTTTGCAAACTTTGTAGTCCTGGGCATCGGCGGCTCTGCTTTGGGGCCTATGGCGGTGCATCAAGCCTTGAATCACCCGCAGTACAACGAACTTACGCGGGACAAGAGGGGGGGGCCGCGCTTCTACGTCCTGGACAATGTGGACCCGGAACGCTTTGCTGCCCTGCTTGACGTGATAAAGCCCGAGGAAACCTTATTCAACGTTATTACCAAATCCGGCAGTACCTCAGAAACCATGGCCCAGTTTATGATTATCCGTTCCGTGTTGCGGCGGGTTCTGGGGGAGAGGTACAAGGAGCACCTGGTAGCCACCACTGACCGGGAAAAGGGGAACCTGGTTAATATCTCCAGGGCAGAAGGGTACCACCTGTTCTTTGTGCCGGTAGGAGTAGGCGGGAGGTTTTCCGAACTTTCGCCAGTGGGCCTTTTGCCCGCAGCCATGGGCGGTATCGATATTGGAGGGCTCTTGGCAGGGGCAGCCTACATGGATAAGTGGATCGGTGAGAGTGAATCCATCACGGATAATCCGGCCTATCTGCGCGCCGTCCTGCACTACCTGGCTATGAAGCGGGGAAAAAACATTTCTGTGATGATGCCGTATGCCGAGGGGCTGAAGCTCTTTGCGGACTGGTACGCCCAGCTCTGGGCAGAAAGCCTGGGCAAGCGTTTTAACTTTAAGCAGGAGGAAGTTTTTGCGGGCCAAACCCCGGTTAAAGCTTTAGGGGTGACCGATCAGCACTCCCAGGTCCAACTTTATACCGAGGGTCCCTTTGACAAGGTAATCAATTTCCTGGCCGTAGACCGGTTCCGCCAGGAAGTGGTTATTCCCAGGGACCTCACTGAAATTCCAAGTGTAGCTTTCCTGGGCGGACATACTCTGAACGAACTGATGGAAGCTGAACGGCAGGCAACCGAATATGCGCTCTATAAGGCACTCCGTATGAACACAACCGTCTTTTTGCCGGAAATCAACGAATTCAGCATCGGGCAGCTGATTTATATGCTGGAAGTGGAAACCGCTTTTATTGGGGAACTCCTGGGCATAAATGCTTTCGACCAGCCTGGGGTAGAGGAAGGTAAGAACGCAACCTACGCCCTGATGGGGCGCCCCGGCTTTGAAAACAAACGGGAAGAACTGGCCGGCGCCCCCGGAAAAATGGAACGGTTTCTACTCTGCCGCAAGCAAGCATAACGGCTCGATTAGAGGATGTAACGGCCCTGGTCTCTAGGAGAGACCAGGGTTCAGGCGGGTGCGCAGGAGCTGCATTTGCCCCTTGAGTATAATGGTTTTGAGGCAGGCAGGCAGCACCAGGGCATCTCCAGCCCTCAATTCAAGCTTGGGCCGGGTCAAAACTTGACCGGATCCTTGCAAAACCAGACAGATTTCCAACCCATGGATGAGCTTGTGGCATACTGTGCAATTATCAACCCTCAACAGATCTACAGCAAACTTGTCGCACCTGAATGGTTTACCGAGGGTATAAGGCCCGGGATGCAGGCGGCAGTTGACGACCGCCAGGGCCTTAGCGATGTGCAGTTCGCGCGGCAGGCCATTCTCGTCTACCCTGCCGTAATCGTACAGACGGTAAGTAATGTCCGAATTCTGCTGTACCTCCGCTGCCAGGATATCTTCCCCCAGGGCATGCACCAGACCGGCCGGGATGAAGAAAACATCGCCGGCTTTTACCTTAACCCGGTTGAGAAGCTGTTCCACTGTACCCGCGCGGAGGGACCTGAGCAGGTGTCCGGCGGTAACTCCGGACCGGAGGCCGTAAACGATTTCCGCCCGGGGACCCGCCTGGAGGATGTACCACATTTCGGTTTTGCCGTTATCCTGTTCGTATTGGGAGGCATAACAGTCGTCGGGATGAACCTGGACGGAGAGCCTGGCCCCGGCATCAAGAATCTTTAGTAAAAGGGGAAAGCGTCCCGGACAGTTTTCCCTTCCCAGCAGTTCCTGCGGGTAGAGTTCTGTGATTTCGCCCAGGGTTTTACCGCAAAATGGGCCGTTCGCAATCAGACTTTGACCCGCAGGGTGGTCCGAGACAGCCCACAGTTCGCCGGTCGGCGGCCCCGGCGGAACAGTAAGGCCCAACACCCTTGCAAGCCGGTTGCCGCCCCACAGTCTTTGTTTAAACAGAGGGTTAAGTTTTAGCGGATACAGCATCCTTTTTCACCCGCTTTACCTCTACTTATCCGGGGCGGAAAATATGACTCATTTAAAGAAACAATTGGGGGGAACACAGTTGGAATTTATCTCACTCTTAAGGCAATACGAGCAGGATGTGCTCAGGGATATATGTGAACTGGTGAAAATACCGAGCGTTGCGGACAGGCAAAGCGCAGGGGAGGGTGCTCCCTTTGGGCAGGAAGTTGCCCGGGCTCTTGACTGGTACCTGAACAGGGCGAGTGAAATGGGCTTTGCAGTCAAGAATGTAGGCGGGTATGCCGGGCATGTGGAATACGGGGAGGGGGAGGAGCTTCTAGGGGTTTTGGTCCACCTGGATGTGGTACCGCCTGGCCCCGGCTGGCAGTCAGACCCTTTCGGCGCAGCTATGGACGGTGAAAAAATAGTGGGCCGGGGTGTAGTTGACGATAAAGGACCTGCCGTAATATCTCTCTATGCGCTCAAGGCTCTGCAAGAAAGCGGAGTTGCTTTAACTAAACGCATCCGCATCATTGCCGGCACTGACGAGGAAAACGGCATGCACTGTGTGGAACATTATTTTCAGCAGGAAGAGAAGCCGACCCTGGGGTTTTCTCCTGACGGCGATTTCCCTCTGATATACGCGGAAAAGGGTCTGCTGCACCTGAAAGTCTCCTGGCAGGGGCAGGGACCTGTGCAAAGCCTGCACGGTGGGGAA